>DASQBW010000560.1:0-6939 GCA_035635015.1 Draconibacterium sp.
GGCTACCAGCTTTCCATTTATTTCTGCACCGAAATATTGTGTGCCTTCATCAAATGTTTTTAATAAATATTTGGGATTATAAATGGGAAATGGATACGAAACAAAAACTTCGCGGTAAATATCAGATATTTGTTCGCAGTCTTTTTTCTCCAATCTGCGAACTGTAGCACCGCTATTGTTGATGCCGTTTGCGCGCCTGAATGTTTCCTGCTCTTTAAGCATTTTACTAAACTCGTTCAACTGGTCTTTTTCAATTTCTAAAAGTCTGTCTGAACTTAAAAATTTCGAAACAAAAAATGCAGTTACACTGTCGTTGTAAAACGCCGGTATTTGTGCCTCGGGCAAGAAACCGTTTGATAGAAATACCGGTGCAGCGTGTACCGGTATTTTACAAACTATTTTGCTGTATTTGTTTTCTCTTGCCAGCGTATTTATTTCCTCCAGAATTTCTGACGGGCAATCCGTGCTACCTAATTTCATCAGGTAGACACGATTGTTTAACTGCCCGTGCTGAATTATGCTTCCGTTGCCAAGTTTTTCAATATTATCCTGCATCTTCTTCCCTTCTTATCATTCGTTCGTTGTCCTCGGGTATCAACGATATGGCATCGTCGGTATCCGATAATAATTTTTCAATTCCAATTGCGTCTTCCTCTGCTCCCTCTTCAATTTTTAGGTCGAGGTTACAATTCTCACAGTCCCGGTCGCACAATTTTGGTTCGTATGCGTCGGGTTCCTTATAGGTTGTTATTACTCCTTCGTAGTTGCGTAATACCACTTTGTTGGTCGACCATGAAATAATATAGTTAGGCATTACAGGAATTTTACCTCCACCACCGGGTGCATCAACCACATACGTTGGGCGTGCAAAACCGCTGGTATGTCCAATAAGGCTTTCCATAATTTCAATACCCTTTCCAATAGGTGTTCTAAAATGTGATAATCCCTCAGACAGATCACACTGGTAAAGGTAATAAGGTCGAACCCGGTTTTCAACAAGCTTATGTAGCAGCGATTTCATAATCCGCGGGCAGTCGTTTACGTCGGCTAAAAGAACTGATTGGTTACCCAAAGGAAATCCTCCGTCGGCCAGTTTTGCCAATGCTTCTTTTGATGAGGCTGTAATTTCTTTCGGATGATTAAAGTGTGTATTGATCCAAAGTGGTTGGTATTTCTTTAAAATCGAAACCAGGTTATCGGTAATTCGGTAAGGAAGTACCACCGGCATTCGCGTACCAATTCTAACGATCTCAACATGTGGTATTTTTGTGACTTCCGATAAGAGCCAGTCGATTTTATCGTCGGGAAGCATAAGCGGATCTCCTCCCGATAACAATACATCTCTTACATGTGGAGTATTGGCAATATAGTCAATACCTTTTTGCAGTTGTTCTTTCGACGGAACATAGTCAATATCACCAACTTTACGTTTACGCGTGCAATGGCGGCAATACATCGAGCAAATATTACTCACATGAAAAAGTACACGGTCGGGGTAACGATGTGTTATTCCTTCAACCGGGCTGTCACTGTCTTCCGATAATGGATCTTCGAGCTCTGATTTTAAAGTAATAAGTTCTTCAATACCTCCGAACGACTGTTTAAATACCGGATCATTTTTGAAATCTTGCTTGTTAATAAGCGAAAGGTAATAAGGCGTAATCGACAAGGGAAATTTGTCGAAAGTTTTTTTTAATTTTTGCCGTTCTTCCTGTTCAAATTTAACACCTAGTAGTTCTTCAAATTTTTCCAGTGTTCTTATGGAGTGCCTTAGTTGCCATCTCCAGTCTTTCCATTTCGAAATTTTAGTTTTGTCTTCAATTCTATTTGCAATAGTCTGCTGTCTGTTATTATAAATCATAAATATGTATTTACTCAAAACTAACTTTGAGCGTGTTATGAACTAAAGTGATAAAGTCAAGGTACTCATCGAACCGAATTAGTTCGGAACATACATCAACCTGATATTACGGATGTCGTTCTCAACAATTACTTTCTCTGCAGCACTTAAGTTGGGCTCAGGGACGATGATGTGGAGTTTCCCGTTTCTTTCTTTTGTAAAATGCGCGAAGAAATTCCATTTTTCTGTATTTATATTGTTGTTCAGCTGGATTTCGAAAATGTTGGTTTCCCCATTTTCCTCAGTGGTTATAATATCCGGAGTAAAACCATTGTCCTTCGTTTGCGTTGTAATAGGAGAAGAAGGAATATAGTTTTTGAGTAACCCGGTCTGTAACGACATTTCGTATGCCTGTTCTTCCAACTGGGGAATTATTGATTTTGCTACCTGCTTTTTTGTTAATGAAGTTATATTCATTTTTGAAAATAGTTTCTATGCGAACAAAAATACAAAAAAAAGCGGTCATGCAAATTCGTGCAGGTATTAAATTCATTGTTAATAATGAATTTACATTGCTGAAATCTAAGTTGTAATGGATAATAATATATTTGTAAATCAGAAATAATTTCTATAGAAATAATACAATATGAGTAGATTAATAATTGCCTCAAACAGGTTACCTGTGATGATAAACAGAAGTACAGACGGAATGACTATAACTTCTAGTGCTGGTGGTTTAGCAACAGGTTTAAAATCATATCACAAAGACAGCAACAGTGTTTGGATTGGCTGGCCGGGCTTGATGCCCGAAACAAAAAATGAAGAAGAGAAAGTTATCGGTTTACTGGAAACCGAACAATGCCTGCCCGTATTTTTAAACGAAGAACTCATTAGTAATTACTACGACGGTTTTAGCAATGCCACGCTTTGGCCCCTGTTTCACTACTTTGCCGAGTTTACCGAGTTTAATGAATCGTATTGGGAATCGTACTGCAAAGTGAACGAAATGTTTGCCGATTCCATAATTAAGAACGCAGAAGAAGGCGACGTGGTTTGGGTGCACGATTATCAATTGTTGCTTTTGCCAAATATTCTTCGTGAAAGGCGACCCGATTTAACTATCGGATTCTTTTTACACATTCCGTTTCCTTCGTACGAGTTAATACGTATACTTCCGTGGCGCGAGCAAATTGTAAATGGCTTGCTGGGGGCCGATCTGATTGGCTTTCATACCTACGATTATGCCCGACACTTCATTAGTTCGGTGAAGCGCTTATTAGGGCACGATGTTGATTTTAACCAGATAAAACTGGAAAACCGCCAGGTAATGATCGACGTATTCCCGATGGGTATCGATTATGAGAAGTTTGAATCGTATGCCAAGAAAATACAGAGCAAACCTATTCAGGACCGTTCGAAGGAACACCAGGACATTGACAGGTTCTTACTAAGTATGCCAAACCGCAAATTGATTCTGTCGATTGATCGGCTGGATTATACCAAAGGTATTCCGCAGCGTTTAAATGCTTTCCGCGAGTTCTTGGTGAAACATCCGGATTACAGTGAAAAAGTTTCGCTCATCATGCTTACGGTTCCATCGCGCACTGATGTGGAGCAATACCAAAATCTGAAAAACGAGATTGATGTGTTGGTGGGTAATATTAACGGTGAATTCGGAACACTGAACTGGAACCCTGTAATTTATTTCTATCGTTCGGTTCCGTTCGAGAATCTGATTGAGTTATACAGCTCGGCCGACGTGGCTTTACTTACACCGCTCAGAGATGGGATGAACCTGGTGGCCAAAGAGTATATTGCATCAAAAGTCAACAAAAAAGGTGTTCTTATTCTGAGTGAAATGGCAGGTGCATCAAAAGAGCTTGGAGAAGCCATTTCCGTGAACCCTAATAATATCGCCGACACGGCCGATGCAATTTACAGGGCACTTACCACGCCCGACAGAGAAATGGAAAAAAACATTTCGGCCATGCAACAACGTATAAAACGTTACGATATCCATAAGTGGGCTTCGGAGTTTATGAAGGCACTGCACAAAACCATTGAAAAACAATCGGAGCATCATGCACGAAAAATTACAGCACGATTAAAGAACAAAATCTTCTCGGATTACAATGATAATAAGTCGAAAGTATTGTTTCTGGATTACGACGGAACCTTGCAACGTTTCTTTACAAATCCACAGGCGGCTAAACCCGATGAAGAATTGTATAATTTGCTGGATAAACTGGCTGCCGAAAAAAATACAAAGCTAACATTGGTAAGCGGACGCGACAGAGAGACATTTGAACGCTGGTTTGGAAAGAAAAAATACAACTTAATTGCCGAACATGGAGCTTGGTTAAAAGAAAAAGGTAAAGGTTGGGTAGAACGTAAACCCGTTCATACTGAGTGGAAAGAGAGTATATTACCGGTGCTTGAATCGTATGTCGATCGCACACCGGGAAGTTTGATCGAAGAAAAGACCTATTCGCTGGTTTGGCACTACCGCAAAGCAGATATTGAATTAGGAGTATTGCGTGCCCTTGAATTGGTACACGATATTTCAAACCTGATATTTAATCAGGATTTGGAAATACTGGAAGGGAAAAAGGTTGTTGAGATAAAAGTTTCGGGAATTAATAAGGGAACTGCTGCAACCGAATTTTTGCATACACATCCTGCCGATTTTGTGTTGGCAATGGGCGACGACTGGACCGATGAATTCCTGTTTAAAGAATTACCAGAAGAAGCCCATACCATTAAAGTAGGAACCGAAAATTCGGCCGCAAAATATTTCGTAAGCAATTACAAAGAGGTGCGAAGCTTTTTGAATGACCTTGTAAAATCATAGTTAAAAATACCTTCGTTAAAATACTTTCTATTAATACTAATTCAAAAATCACTAGGTTGCGGCCATGGATAATTTGAACTACTCTATAATTGGAAATTGCAAAAGTGCTGCATTAATTTCCGAAAATGGATCGATTGACTGGTGTTGTTTGCCCGATTTTAATTCATCGTCGGTATTTGCTAAGATACTCGACGAAAAGAAAGGCGGGAGCATGGAATTTCTGGTAGACGACAGTTACGATATAAGGCAATCATACATCAGAACAACAAATATTGTTTCTACATTTTTTCAGAATGAAGATTCGTGTTTTGAGGTAGTTGATTTTATGCCTCGATATAAAACAAACGAGTTCGGATACTTTACTCCACCAGATATTGTTCGATATATAAAATACAAATGGGGAAAACCTAAATTTAAGGTGCGCTATAATCCCAAAGTAGAGTATGCCCGTTTTAATACTAAAACGGTAGAGGATGAGGAATATATTAAGTGTTTTACCACCGAAGGCGATTACGATTCGTTGTATCTCTATACCAATCTGAATAAGAAGGATATCATTGAAGAAAAAGAAATCACGCTTATCGATAATGCGTTTATTCTTATTTCTTATGATCAGAAATTACTGAAACAAACACAAGACCGGCAGTATCTGAAGCTTCAGAAAACAAAAGTTTACTGGCTCGAGTGGGCGAATAAGCTAACATCTTTTAAAAAGTACAACCAGGAGATTGTTCGAAGTGCATTGGTATTAAAACTGTTGAGCTACGATAAGTCGGGAGCCGTTTTAGCGGCGGTTACAACTTCGTTACCCGAAACGATTGGCGAAGAGCGGAACTGGGATTATCGTTTCTGTTGGATCCGAGATGCTTCTATGGTAATAAAGGTGATGTCGAGCCTGGGGCATTTAAATACTGTGAAACGTTTTATGAAGTTCATAATCGATATTATACCGGATAAGGATGAGAAGATTCAGATTATGTACGGAATTAACCGCGAAAAGGTGCTCAAAGAAGAGACTCTGGACCATTTGAGTGGGTATGAGAATTCGTTCCCGGTGCGTATTGGAAATGCTGCTTACGTTCAGAAACAAAACGACATTTACGGAATTCTGATGGATGTAATCTATCAGCAATTTACCGAGTTTAAAATTTCGCTTGAAGACAGTGAGTCGCTGTGGACTATTGTGCGTAGCATAGTGAAAACGGTAGCCAGTAACTGGAGGAAACCGGATAAAGGAATTTGGGAGATCAGAACCGATGACCGGCACTTTACCTTCTCGAAGGTGCTTTGTTGGGTAGCAATCGACAGGGCTGTTAAAATTGCCCACTTCATTCATAAAGAAAGATACGTGGAAGAGTGGCAACCACTTGCCGACACCATCAAAGAAGATATTTTTAAAAACGCCTGGAACGAAGATGTTGGTGCATTTACACAGGTTTACGGATCAAAAGATTTGGATGCAGCCACACTTCTGATGCAATCGTACGGTTTTATCGATGGAAAAGATGAACGTTTTGTAAAAACAGTATTGGCTACCGAAAGAGAACTTTGCGAAGATGGATTAATGTACCGGTATAAAAATGAAGATGATTTTGGTTTACCAAGTTCGTCGTTTACTATTTGTACCTTCTGGCTCATAAATTCGTTATATGCCATCGGCCAGCGAAAACGTGCGAAGAAATTATTTGATCAATTACTGTCGTACAGTAATCATGTTGGGCTTTTTAGCGAAGATATTGATTTTAAAACCAAACGTTTGCTGGGGAATTTTCCGCAAGCATACTCGCATTTGGCCTTAATAGAAACGGCTATAAACTTCTCGAAAGGAGAGACTACAGAGGACGAACAAATACTGGATGCAATTCACTAATTTAGTTGCTTGTTATTGAAAAGCTAATTTATTCGCCCAGATCTGAATCGAGAGTGATTAACGGCGAAGCTTCAACTTTTTCGATATCCAGTATTTTTACCAGCGTGTTCAGACCTGCCTCAACAATCTCTAACTCCTTGTCGCCGAGCTGCAAAAGTTTTTCTGATAGTTGTTCGTGTAACAACGATGGCATTGTGCTAAGCAATTTATCGCCGGCCGAGGTGAGAGCAATATTTACAACACGTTTATCACCCGTTTTTGGAAGACGGGCAAGGTAGCCTTTCTTCTCAAGGCGGTTTATAATGCCACTTACAGTACTCGGATTCAGGTTTAGAAATTTTCGTAGCTCGCCCTGTGTTGTCTGATAATTGTCTGATT
>DASQBW010000561.1:0-1949 GCA_035635015.1 Draconibacterium sp.
ACATCGATCCCGGATCTGTCGGCAGATTATGGTAATAGCCGGGAAACGGATTTAGTGATTCGAACACCAGGCTCTCGGGAAGAATTTTTTCCTCAACCGAAACAACCACATCTTTTTTTGTAAGGTTTACGAAAACTTCCATTTTTTTATTTCCCATGATTGATATCTTTGATTTTTTATTTTTAACAATAACATATGGCAAGCCAAGTAGTTCATTTGAAACACATAGGCAAAGTAACTTTTTCGCAAAACCGACGCAATAAAAATATAAAGCTTAGTGTAAAACCCGATAAGTCGGTGTTGGTTTCTTTCCCCTTTTTTATTTCGCCAAAGGAAGCAATGGCTTTTGTTGCAAAAAATGAAAAGTGGGTTTTAAAGCAACAGGAAAAAATGCAGGCCCGCTCAACCGCCATAAAACCGGACACCGAAATCGAAACCAAACTTCATAAAGTCAGGATCATACAGGGCAAAAAAAATGAAGCCCGTCGAAAGGGCGATACGATAATCCTTTCTATTATGGACTTTAATAATGACGATTCGATAGCTTTTATCGATGATATTTTAACTGCCATTTATCGCCACGAGGCCAAACGCCTGCTTCCGGTTCGCATCTCCGATCTTGCCAAAAAATACGGTTTTACTTACAACAAAATTACCATCAGAAATAACCGCCGGAACTGGGGCAGCTGTTCATCGAAAAACAACATCAGTCTGAACTTGCAAATGATGAAACTTCCGGTAAAACTGATTGATTATATTTTACTGCACGAGTTGGTACATACCGAGATTAAAAATCATGGCCCTGAATTCTGGAACCGACTAAACCAGATTACAAGTGGCAAAGCACGCGAGTTGGCACGCGATGTAAAAAAATACTCCACTTATACGCTGTAACAGAGGCATCTTTTGAAAAGCGGAGTTAAATAAACCTCAAATTTCAGTATAAGGTTAACAGTATAACAGCACAACTTAAAAAGAGCACCTAACTTTGTAACGTAATTTAAAAAGCTACGGTTTGAGAGCATTGTTCACACTGCTTTTAATTTATTTTCTGACCGGAATACTGCAGGTTACAGAAGATACAACTTTTGCAAAAAAAGATATCGGGTTCAATTTTGAACCTGACACTACTGAGATAGATTGTACTGTGTCGGCAGAAATTGACTTATTCGAATCATTACTGGAAAACTTAGAAGATCAAGACAACAAAGAAAGCTTTTGCTATTTCCACAAGATAACTTCTGCTCAATTTCAACAAAATCAATACTACCAAAACTACACCGCAGAAAACCATCCGGGGAAGAATGTTTTAGTACTCCACACCAATCTGCCACCCCCACTGACTTAATTTCAATCTTTCTGAATTTTTATCCGGCAGCCACTAAAAAAGCTGATCCCGGAAACTTATGCCTCACCGCATAGTTGATAATTATTCAAATCGTTAATAAAGGTTTTAAAAAGACTCCAACTGCTTTTAACTTTATTTTTTGAAATTAATGAAGCAACTTAAAATAAATACAGCTTTAATTTTACACATCATCTCGATCGTAATTACTTTCGAAAGTCTGTTTATGCTTTTAGCTGTTTTCGTTTCGTTTTTATACAAAGAGCGTATTTTTACTGATCTCGCGCATACTTTTCTGATCACATTAATTATAGGCATTGAGACAAACCTGTTAACAAGAAAACAAAGGCATGTAGAGCCCTCGTTGCGTGAGAGTTTTATAATTGTTACGCTGGCCTGGATTGTAATGGCTTTAGTGGGCACACTCCCTTATTTGTTAACTGGCAGTATCCCCAACTTTACCAATGCCTTTTTCGAATCCATTTCAGGATTTACCACAACCGGATCGTCAATTCTAGCCGATATTGAAGCTCTGCCAAAAAGTGTTTTATTTTGGCGTGCCGAAACCCACTGGATAGGCGGAATGGGAATTATTGTGCTGGTG
>DASQBW010000562.1:0-2584 GCA_035635015.1 Draconibacterium sp.
GCTTTATGCAGTTTATGGGTATTGGTTCGGATCAGGAGCGCATAGTTATTAAAGGTGAAAACTTTGATGTAATGAGAGGCGTTGGAGAAGACCTGCTTTATTACATTGAAGACCTTGAAAGCATTAATAGAGCCAATGTCAGTGTGTCCAGAAACCGGCCCGAAGTACACATGTATTTTAATCAGTTGTTACTTACCGAATATGGTGTGTCACTGCAAAATATTACCTCCGGTTTAGGAACGTTTACAAGTCAGTTTTCTGCAGGCGTAAATTTTAAACAGGGAACGGAAGAGTATGAAATTGTAATCAAGGAAAAATTGCTTGATGGAGAAGAAGAAGAGGAGACAAATGAAAGAGGAATAGAAGACCTTCGTCGCATGCAAATAAGTAATGCACAAGGAGCAAACTACGAGTTGAATGAACTTGCCGACCTGGTTTATGACGAAGGAATGGCGAACATTACTCGTGTGAATCAGGAAAAACAAATTGAATTAACGTATAGTTTTGTTGATGAAGCAAGTGATTCGAAAGATCTGCTTGAAGCATACCGCCTGGAAATTGATGAAATTATTGGTGCATATAAGTTACCATCAGGCGTGGCCGTTGAGGTGATCCATGAAGAGGACCAATACGCCGAGTTTAAGTTTCTTATTGCAGCGGCGTTTATTCTTATTTTAATGATTCTGGCATCTGTATTTGAGTCGGTTTCTACTCCATTCGTATTGATCTTCTCTATTCCACTGGCAGCAATTGGTTCATTCCTTGCACTTATTTTTACAGGGAACAGCCTATTCACTTCAAATACTTTAATGGGCTTTATCATATTAATCGGAGTAGTTGTAAACAACGGAATTATTCTTATTGATTTTGCCAATATACTTCGTGAGCGGGGTTACCGAAAATCAAGGGCATTAATGACCGCCGGACTTTCGAGGGTTCGCCCAATTTTAATTACTGCGATAACTACTATTGTTGCCTTGTTCCCACTGGCATTGGGCCAGTCTGAATATGTTGGTGCCATTGGAGCACCGTTTGCAATTACGGTTATTGGCGGATTGGCATTAAGTACAGTTCTTACGCTGGTATTTATACCAACATTGTATGCCGGTTTAGAAAATGCATTGAACTGGATAAAATCGCTTCATATTGGGCTAAAACTGAGCATGCTGGGTGTATTTATCCTGGGTGCGGTGCTTATCTATTACCGAGTGGATGGTTTTGTTTGGCAGTTGCTCGATTTTATATTACTCGTTATTTTGGTACCGGGTGTTGTTGCATTTGCAATGACCAGTTTGCGTCAGGCCAACGAAAATGTAATTGACGAAAAAGAACCGATCAGGATTAAAATTCAAAAACTGGTTAAGGTTTATGATCGCGATTCACGATTCATTCGCGAATGGAAATCAGGAATCAGAATCAGGGAACGTGTAGGCTTAGCTAAAGATTATAAGCACCTCCGCGATTTTGCCGATCTGGTATGGCAGTTGCCATTATTTGGATTCCTGACATACTTTACATTCATATATATCGAAAGCCATTTATGGATGTGGATCCTTTCTCATGCAGTATACTTTTATTTGTTTTTATTGTGGGTACCGCTTAATCAGGTTTTGTTCAACAAAAATGAAGCTACAGGAAAGGCTTTTTACCTGAAAATTCAAAAATGGGGTTACAACATTATTTACTGGTTTGTTCCATTCGTAATCCTCTATATTTTCTATACTGAGTGGAATAATATTGGCATGGTGATCTTTATCGCGATTATCTGGTATTTGCTATTGATTTTTTATGCCACCGGCGAATACATTCATAATAAAAATGTAAATATTGCCCGTATCGAGGGACGTTTTGGTGGTCTTCGCAGGGGGTACTTTACAATGGTTCGCCAAATACCGGTTATTGGTAAACGTAAAAAACCATTCCGCGCATTAAACGGTGTTTCAATTGAAATTAAAACAGGAATGTTTGGTTTACTGGGGCCCAATGGTGCAGGTAAATCTACTATGATGCGGACCATAACAGGAGTGCTTGAACAGAGTTATGGAAAAATATGGATCAATGGATTGGATACCCAAAAATACCGTGAAGAATTACAGGGATTAATTGGATATCTACCGCAGGCATTTGGTACTTACGAAAATATGTCAGCCTGGGATTTTCTGGATTATCAGGCAATTCTGAAAGGAATAAAAGATACCAAAACCCGGGAAGACCGCCTGGAATATGTACTAAAAAGTGTACACATGTGGGAGCGACGAAAAAACAAGATCGGTTCTTTCTCAGGAGGTATGAAACAACGTATTGGTATTGCTCATATTTTGTTGAACCTACCGCGTATTCTTGTGGTTGACGAACCAACTGCCGGACTTGATCCGCGGGAACGTATCCGGTTTAGAAACCTGTTGGTTGAGTTAAGTCGCGAAAGAATTGTAATCTTTTCTACGCATATTATTGAAGATATCTCAAGTTCATGTAACCAGGTTGCTGTAATTAACCGTGGTAATCTGAAATATTTTGGTACTCCAAACGATATGGTAAAAATGGGTCAGGGATTTGTTTGGCAGTTTTCTTTACCCGCTAAGGA
>DASQBW010000563.1:0-1945 GCA_035635015.1 Draconibacterium sp.
ATGAAAAACCTGTTTACTGTTTTAAGTCTGTTTGTATTTTTAAATTTTGCTTATGCCCAACAAGAAAAGAATAGTTCGCTATTCGACCCCATTGATCAAACACTTGAAAACATAGGCTTTTTTGATGAAGACGAACCTCTAAAAATTACCTTAAAATACGATATCTCTTCATTTATAAGACACAAAGCGAAAGGTGAATACCTACCTGCTGAACTTGCAATTTATCCAGCTGGCAGCGATTCAATCGTTAAAAACATTCGATTAAAAGCCCGCGGTAATTTTCGTCGAGGGCATTGCTTTTTCCCTCCAATATATTTAAACTTTAAAACTGATCCCATTGAAAATACAGAATTAGAAGGCATCAGAAAAATTAAGATGGTAACCCACTGTCGTTTATCAAAAGCCTATCAATCTTATGTTATGCGTGAGTACCTGGCCTATAAAATATATGCTATTTTAACAAATAATAGTTTTAGGGTTAGATTGCTGGAAATAAATTATATCGATACAGGGAAGAGAGAACGTCATTATCAGCAAATGGGATTTTTATTAGAACCGGTTGATTTAATTGCCAAACGTTTGAATGCTATCGAAGTTAAATCGGAAGCCGTTTTAGGAAAAGATGTATTGCCATGCGAAGGCACACTGGTTGCTTTATTTCAATACCTTATTGGGAACACCGACTGGCGTTTTAGAAATGGACATAATATGAAGTACATTAAAGCAATGAATGTAGTTACAGAATATGTAATTCCCTTACCATACGATTATGATCACGCAGGCTTGGTTAATGCGAGTTATGCATTGCCCCAGGAATGGAGCAGTGCAGATAAGGTTACTGAACGTGATTACCTGGGTTATTGTCAGGAGGATGAGGATTGTTACAAAGAAGTAATCAGTTTATTTAATGAGAAAAAAGAAGAGATTTTAACTACAATTGAAACATTTGAGTATCTTGATAAAAGAGACAGGAAACAAGTATTATCATTTGTTAATCAGTTTTTTGTAATGTCGGAACAATCTGAACGGCTCATCAGAACTCTAAAATCTGAATGTCGGGATATTGATTTTTAATGCTTAAAAGAAATGGCAGATATGCAACTACTAAACATTAGCGGAGAGCCCTGGTTCGAATTTTTAATCAGACTATTGGTAAACATGGTTTCTATCTTCTTTTTGATACGCTTTATCTATTATCCTAAAAACAGTAGAATAAAGTACCTGTTTACATTCTTTCTTATGGGAATGATGATCTTTCTGATTGCCTCACTCCTCGATCAGATTAGCTTAGATATGGGATTTGCATTGGGTTTGTTTGCCATTTTCGGCATTATCCGGTACCGCTCTCCTTCCATCGACCTGAAAGAAATGACCTACCTTTTCCTGGTAATTGGAGTCTCCATTATAAATGCACTGGTTGAGTTTAGTATACAGACTTTAATGGGTCTTTTTATAGCCAATTTTATTATTATCGTTTCGGCTTTTTTTATGGAGAATTATAAACCCAGGGATTACGTAATTAAAAAAGCAATGGTTTACAGCCCATCCGACTATTCTATTATAAACAATAACCAAACTTTGCTGGAAGAGATAAGGCAAAACACCGGTATTGATATACTGCGGGTTGAGATTGAAAAAATAAATATCGCCAAAAATGAAATTGCAGTTTGGATCTATTTTCGGGAAGAAAGCCAGAGAAAAGCTAAAGCTTCTTATCCTGCAGAACAAGCTGCCAAAAATTCAACAATGGATTGGGAAAGCACCAACAGTAACCATTATTAAAACATTAAGGTCCGGCATTACCAGACCTTAATGTTTTGTTTATTTTAGGCCAATTCCAACACCCAAACTTATAAACGACTGGGCGGGAAATTCTCCCGATTTAACCCCGTAATTGTATTTTAATTTAACAGAAATCCAACTTTTATAGTTCATATCATACAGC
>DASQBW010000564.1:0-5375 GCA_035635015.1 Draconibacterium sp.
CAATTAACTCACCTTGGAGATATTCGTTCGTTTACCGCTTACGTGTTTAGAAACGACAGTCCCCCATTGAAGTACAGCATTGTAAATGACGAGCGTGCTTTTGTATTTAATAATGGATCAGCAGCCCCTCTCATCTACGAATTTGACATTCCTGCTGCTGCAACGCCACGAAACGTTACTGTAGTTGTTCCAATCAGCGATTTGGAAAGCAATTTTCTTCGTTGGGCCAATGTAACTTTAAAAGCCGGAACTGATTCTGTTGAATCGGAATTCCAAACCAACAACGAGGGTGAGCTTTTACGTCTTGAGACACTTCAGCTTGCCAATGTTCCGGGAGACGTAACAACTGTTAGTGTTGAAATCTATTCTCCCGAAATTGGTATTGACGGAAAAATTGGTGATTCGTTTATTACCGGACAGGTACTTTTAACCGTTGAAGAAACAGAAGAATGCGCCGAATGCGAAGGCCAGATTACAACTTTGGATTTAGAGTTTTTAGGAGACGAAACCGATGCGACCATTGTTGTATATGAGAGTAAATTTAAACCTGAACACGTGCTTGAAACCTTTTACAATGTAAATAACGGCGATGTACTTTCTCTTGTTGGGAATAACAATCAGGGGAAAATGGGGCCTAAAATTTTCCTTTCAATAAATGGCAATAGTCCTATAGAAATTCATACAAGTTGTTCGCAACCAATTTTTGCCGGAATGACTTTTGGCGATTTTTTAATTGTTGAGGGAATGAGCCATGAAGGTGGAGCATTGTGTTATAATCCTAATGAAGACGAAGATCCTCCACAGGAAGATTGCAACGAATGTGAAGGACAAATTACAATGCTAGAGCTTGAGTTTTTAGGTGACGAGCCTGATGCCAGCATAAAAGTTTATGAAAGTCAGTTTGAGGATGCCCATTTGTTTGCAACTTTCGACAATGTTAATACCGGCGATATATTTACAATTGATGGTGTATACAAACATGACAAAATGGGTCCAAAGATCTTTTTAACCATTAACGATGGCAATCCCATTGAAATCCATACAAGCTGTTCGCAGCCAATTTATGCAGGAATGACATTTGGTGACTTCCTGATTATATCGGGGGCCAGCCACGGTGGCGGAATGTTATGCGATTATCCGGCAGAAAGTGAATTTCTGGAGAAATCGGCTATAATTGGTATACAAACAGAAAATGCAGAAATCGGAGAATTGATGGTTTATCCAAACCCGGCTTCGAGCACTGCTACCATTTCATTTAAACCTTCGTTCGATGGGCAGGCCACAATTGATGTGTATAATTCAACAGGCCAAAAAACTTCAACCCTATTAAATGAGAAGGTGAATAAAGATGTTCCTGTACAATTAACACTTGACGCACAAGCATATCCTGTTGGCCTTTATATTCTGGTCGTACAGAATGGTTCGAGTATTGAACGTACAAAATTAAATATTGTAAGATAATAGAAGGCAAATTGTAAAACCACAATTTGAATTAAAGACACCCTTGTTTTTTATCTTTCAAATAGGCGAGTGAAATAATGGTTCCAGGTGTATCACAACTCATACAATTGGTTCTATGTCAATTAAGGCACCACGGGAGCTATTATTTCCGAGCCTATTTTTTAATTCATTTAAGAATTGTACGGGAAATCGTAAAAAACAATGGGAACTACACTTAAAGAAAAAACAATAAGTGGTTTTAAATGGTCTTTTTTAGATAATATTGGTAAAGTTGGCGGCCAGTTTGCTATTGGAATAATACTTACCCGCTTGTTAAGTCCGGCTGATTTTGGGTTGGTTGGTATGTTAACCATCTTTATTGTAATCGGACAAGCATTAACCAACAGTGGATTTGGCCAGGCATTGGTGCAGAAAAAGGATGCTGCCAAAAGCGATTTTTCTACCGTTTTCTATTTCAACATTCTTGCAAGCCTGTTTATTTATGCCCTTATCTTTATCTGTTCGCCTTACATCGCACAGTTCTACAACGAACCGAGGTTGGTGCTTTTAACAAAAGTAATTTGCTTAAACTTTGTAATTAATGCTTTTGGTTTAATCCAAATTGTCTACCTCGAAAAGGAGTTAGAATTTAAAGCTCCGTCGATTATTGGAATTGTTAGTGTTTTTGTTTCCGGCGGAGTAAGCATTGTCTTGGCATACAAAGGGTTTGGCGTTTGGTCTTTGGTTGTAAATACCGTTTTAAAGAGTTTAATCACTACCCTGCTTCTTTGGTTTGTAAGTAAATGGAGGCCGGCGCTTATTTTTAGCCAAAAATCGTTAGCCTCCATGTTTTCTTACGGCTCTAAAATATTACTGGCAGGTTTATTACAATCGGTATTTCGAAATGTATACTATTTAATAATAGGTCGGGTTTTTCAGGCACGAAGCCTCGGGTATTACACACGTGCTGCGCAGTTCACCGAGTTACCGGTAAATACCTTAACAGCAGTTATTCAAAAAGTTACATTTCCCGTATTTTCGTCCATTCAAAACGATACCGGAAAAATTATAGAAGGTTACATAAAAGTATTTCGTTTACTGGCCCTGGCGGCCTTGCCACTCATGGCTTTTATTTATATAAGTTCAAAACCGCTTATCGAAATTGTACTTGGCGAAAAATGGCTGCCTGTGGTTCCATACCTAAAACTAATGTGTATATATTCCTGGGTGTATGTTTTTTTTACCATGAACAACCAGATTATTACCATTAAAGGCAGAAGCGATTATTACCTTCAAATTCAGATTATTGATAAGATATTGATTGTTCTTGCAATCGTTCTGACGTATAAAAACGGAATTTCGGCATTAATTTACGGGCATATGGCTGCAACAGTTATAACATTTTTTGTAGGCTGTTATTACCTGAAAAAAATAATTGCAATTTCCCTGGGTTCTCAGCTGAAAAATATCTTCCCATTTTTTGTAGCGTCATTATTCATGCTCAGTACAGGAATACTTTTATCAAAAGTAATAACAAATAATATTCAATACCTGCTGACTTGCACCACCATTGCACCAACGGTATATATTTTATTGCTGTGGGTATTTAAAGTTGAAGAGTTAAACATTGGCTTTAATCGTATAAAAATATACCTGAAAAGACTAAAAAAGCACGACTAAATTTTAGCTACTAAAAACAGCAGCTCGAATATGAGGAAAAGTAATTCACCCGGCATGCGTTAAAGTGTATGAAAAATCAGTTAAAAAGCTTAAGCAACGCAAAAAGAAATTTAACCATCGACTACTGTTTTATGGTAATGACCGTAATTTATGCAGGGTCGGCTTCGCGGTTTACAGCTTCGTTAAATACCTGGGAGTACCCTTTGGGATTAATGATTCCTATTGCGTTTTCAATCTGGATTATGTACGACCGGAATTTATCTTTTTCGTATACATTTGGCTTTTTGCTATTGGGGTTTTTGGGCTATTTTATGGCTGTCACCTTTAAATTTCGCGAAGTTCACCCCCGTTTTTTTGGGATGTTTATTGTAAACTTCTTTTTGGCCTTTGCAGTAATAAATGCTTTTAAACAACGGTTTCTAATCATGTATGCCAACATTATGTATTACCTGTGTATGATTTGCCTCGTTTTTTGGGCAATCCAGGTTGCTGCGCCGGGAGCACTTAAGAGTATTCTCGCACCACTTTCAATCGCAGGTGCAAATGAACTACACATTAACATTATTCTTTATACCATTGAAGGTGATCATATTCTAAAAAACTTTGCCATTCCGCGAAATGCCGGATTTGCATGGGAACCAGGAGCATTTGCCACTTTTATTGTACTGGCAATTTTTAGTCTGTTTATTACCAACAAGTTCGATATTTTGAAAACAAATAAATTTTGGGTGTTAACCGTTGCCTTATTTACCACCATGTCTACAACAGGTTATTCGCTTTTTTTAATACTGTTAACATTTTACGCCTACAATCAAAAGTCGAAATATTTTGTGGCTTTGGTACCTGTTATTTTGATGCTTACAATTTATGTAAGTACACTGCCTTTTATGGCGGAAAAGCTACAGGAGGTTTCAACGTTTAATACCGCCCAGCTTATTTACAATTCGCTTGAATGGGGGTTTGATTACAGACCACAACGATTTGAATCGTTCCAGATTGATTTTATCGATTTTTTAAATAACCCGATTGTCGGATACGGAGGACACAGTGAAGCTAAATGGACGGAACAGCTTGGAGCTAAGATCAACACAGTTTCAGGAATTGGAAATTTGCTTGCCATATTCGGGAGTGTTGGCTTTATATTTTTTATGTACAGCCTGATAAAAACATCCATCGACTTTTCGAAAGCATTTGGTTATAGTGGCTGGTTTTTTCAAACGCTTTTAATAATAATGATTTCAATTAGTTATGCTTTAATATTCACACCTTTTGTAATGTGTTTTTGGTTAATGCGAAGTTCGTATTTGCCAAAATACGATCAATTAAAATTTAAAGCATACAGCCACCTGATTGCCCTGCAAAAGTAGACCTCAAAAATTCGCTTAAAATGAAGAAAATTATATATGTCGGATATCCCGGTTTTCCTAAAGGTCTGGCACAGGTTCAGCGTCAGTTACTTATTGCGAAAGGCCTGACAGAACATAATTGCAGGGTTCTGGTATTAAACAAATACGGGGTACACAATAAAAGTGAGTCGGAAGTTACAACCAAAGGAACATTTGAAGGAGTTGACTATTACTATTGCAGTGGATCTCCTTTCCGGTCTGAACGTTTTCTAATTCGGAACCTGTTGAAAATAAAAGGCTTTTTTGTTGAGCTAAAAACACTGATCAAGGAAAGAAGAAAAAATAAGCCCGGGGTTTTACTTATTTCCTGCAACAACTTTAAAGGAATATTATATTACACACTTCTTGCCCGGCTTTTAAACTACACATCAATTGTCGATCAGGTTGAATACTGGACTGCGCAGGACTTTGGAAAAACGCGAAAAATTGATTCGTATTTTAACGATCGCTATTATGGCTATTTATCCGATAAAAGCATTGTTATCAGCGACTTTCTACTATCGAAACTGAAATCAGATGAACCGGATACACCAGCGATAAAAATTCCGGCCATTTGCGACTTTTCGAAGTTTGAACAGCAACAACGTTACATCAACGGATCGCAATATTTTCTGTATTGTGGCTCGGCGGCCTACTTCGAAGTAATAAAATTTGTACTCGATGCGTATGCTTTAGTTAATTCAAACACTGGGTTAGTTTTGGTAATTAGTGGCGATGCAAAATGGATTAAGCGAATACAAGACTATATTAAAGAGCAAAACATTTTGGCTGTCACCATTAAAAGTAACATTCCGTATTCCTTACTGGTAAGTTTGTACAAAGGCAGTCTGGCGCTGCTTATTCCACTTC
>DASQBW010000565.1:0-1770 GCA_035635015.1 Draconibacterium sp.
AGACAGGTCTAAAGTCCCTTGAAAACCAACAGCAAAACTATTTTCAAGGTATTCAGACTCACCCTGATTGTGCCTTCGACACAATCGTCCCTCTTTTCGCGAAGAGAGGGAGTGAGGGAGAGTTCGTCGAATATTGTTTCACTTTCATACCTGTTGGTGATTCCCGGGAATCATGAATGTTTCATTTCGGAAGTATTGCTTCGCCTTTTTTTGAAGAGCAGACTATCGGGTTCTGACGAAAAGTAAATATTCTGCATAAAATTTGTCGTCCTGCGCTACAAATTGCTCGTCCGCCGATAGGAGGACAAGAAAAATGTAAACGAGGACGTGTATTTTTGGTCAGCGGAAGCTTAAATAGTGTCGGCGGAGAGCAAAACAGAGTCTGCGGACGCCCATTTTGATTTGCGGAAAGCTTCTGACAGGCTGCGGATGATTAAAGAATGAAACCGGGACTGTATTTTGTCGAATATTTATCCGTAAGCACATTCAAAACTATCTCCTGACTTCAGTGTTCCGACTTCCAACTTTTTATATATTTGTGATCTAAATCGAATTTAGCGATGCAGAATTTATTATTTATTAGTGGTGGCGAAATTGTGCTGGTTATGCTCTTGGCCCTTTTGTTTTTCGGATCGAAAGCAATACCTGATATTGCGAAAACTTTAGGCAAAGGTATGCGTGAATTTAAAAAAGCCACTAACGAAATCAAACGCGAACTCGATCAACATACTTCAGATATTAAAAACAATATAGACGATGTTTCTTCTGCTGTTAAAAAAGATACAGAAGAAATTAAAAAAGGGATCAAGGATAAATTAAAGGATTAATTTAGTCGATCAAAATCATATTATATGATTGTAATTTATATACTGGCTTTACTGGCTTGTTTTGTTTTGTTGGCCCGGGTTGTTGATTTGTTTTTTATTTCGTCTCTCGATAAAATCTCTAAAGACCTGCGTTTGTCGAACGATGCAGCCGGAGCTACATTGATGGCAGTAGGATCAAGCGCCCCGGAACTTTTTGTTGCCTTGTTTGCCGTTATTAAACCCGGAGAACATCAGGTTATTGGCATTGGAAGTATAGTGGGAAGCGCCATATTTAACCTGTTGGTAATTGTTGGAGCCTCGGCATTGGTACGAAAAGCTACCTTAACAAAGATACCGGTAATTCGTGATCTTATTTTTTATTCGTTATCTGTGGCACTACTCGTGATTTTTATCTGGGACGGTAAACTGGATATGGCTGAAACAGCAATTCTTCTTTGTGTTTATCTATTTTATGTAGTAGCTGTTGTGTATTGGCGAAAGTGGTTTAATTACGAAGATATTAAGGGAGATGAAGTTGCCGAAACAGAATGCGATCCGAAAGGTTTTTTTGCATTTTTCGACCATATTCTGTGTTTTGTATTTCCGAAACCAAAACGGTATTACCTCATATTTTTTATTTCAATTGTAATTATTGCCGCTTTAAGTTGGGGATTGGTGGAGCTGGCTGTGGTAATTTCGCACGCATTAAATATTTCCGAAGCCATAATTGCCTTAACAGTTTTGGCTATCGGAACATCAGTCCCCGATTTATTTTCATCGCTAATAGTAGCAAAGCAGGGCAGAGGCGACATGGCTGTAAGCAATGCAATTGGATCGAACATTTTTGACATATTGGTGGGACTTGGATTGCCTTTTATTCTGGTAATGCTTTTTAAAGGCGGTACCATTGAGGCCGGAGGCGATTTATTAAGTTCAACACTCATTTTATCCGGGTCAGTGGTCT
>DASQBW010000566.1:0-1634 GCA_035635015.1 Draconibacterium sp.
ACCGGGAAGGTGTAAGTTCTAAAGTGAAACTACTATATATCGAGAATATCAATAATCCCGATAAGCTATTGTTTCATGCGGCTTCGCTTATAAATAAAGGCTGTAAAATTGCTGCCATTAAAGCCGGGAGTTCTTCTGCCGGAAGCCGTGCCGCATCCTCACACACAGGGGCTTTAACCAGTTCTGATGCAGCAGTTGAAGCCTTGTTTCGTAAAGCCGGAATTGTACGTTGTTACGGTAGGGAAGAGCTAACTACGGTGGCCTGTATTTTTATGTGTAAACAACTAAATGGAAAAAAGCTAGCCATTATTACCCATGCCGGTGGTCCGGGAGTGATGCTTACCGATGCACTGGAAGACGGAGGCTTAAAAATACCGGAGATCGCCGATTCAGAAGCAAAGTCGTTATTGCTCCAAAAATTATTTCCAGGTTCGTCGGTTGAGAATCCTATTGATTTTCTGGCAACAGGAACCGCAGAGCAGCTAGGACAGATTATTGATGCCTGCGAAAATGATTTTGAAGTGGACGGAATGGCCGTTATTTATGGAAGTCCCGGATTGTTCGCAATTGGCGATGTTTACGACCTGCTATCTGAAAAGATGAAGGTTTGTAAAAAGCCGATTTATCCAATTTTGCCTTCTATTATTAACGTTAAGGAAGATGTTGCTCATTTTTTGTCGCACGGTAATGTGAATTTTCCCGATGAGGTTCTATTGGGAAGGGCACTTACCAAGGTAATGAATACACCGAAACCTGTTGCAGAAACCGGAAACAATGCGGGTATTAATCCCGAAGTAGTTAATGCGATTCTTGCTGAGACCGAAAACGGTTATCAGCCGCCACACATAATTCATAAATTATTCGATTTGGCAGGTATTCCACATGTAAAGGAATTGGTTGCTACAACCGAATCGGAGGCAGTGCTTGCGGCCATGAATATTGGTTTCCCGGTGGTAATGAAAGTGGTTGGCCCTGTTCATAAAACGGAAGTTGGCGGTGTAATCCTGAATATCCGAAATGTGACGCAGGTGCGTAAAGAGTTCCATCATTTATTTGAAATAGAAGGAACTGAAGGTGTTCTGATCGCCCAGATGGCCTCTGGTACAGAATTGTTTCTCGGAGCTACTTACGAAGCTAATTTTGGACATGTTATACTTTGTGGGATGGGAGGAATTTACGTTGAGGTTATGAAAGATGTAGCATCGGGTTTGGCTCCGTTAACCGTTCAGGAGGCGCGTTCGATGGTTCGAAGCCTGAAATCGTACAAAATTTTGAAAGGTTTTCGGAAACAACCCGGAGTAAACATCGATTTATACGTGGATGTTATTATGCGTTTGTCGTGGCTTTTGCGTTATGCCACCGAAATTAGAGAGATTGATATCAATCCACTCCTGGGCAACGAAAAGGAAATTCTTGCTGTTGATGCCCGTATCCGAATTGAAAAATAACAAAAGAGACTGTCTCAAAAAGTTAGATTTAATTCTGATTTTTGAAACAGCCTTATCTTTTAACACGAACTAATTTGTTACATATCATCAGGAAGAATAGCCGCCGGAACCACATTTTTAACCGGATTTAAACTGTTTAGATAAGCAAAAATTGCTGTAACGTCCTCATCCTTAATGTTCCTGAAG
>DASQBW010000567.1:0-10478 GCA_035635015.1 Draconibacterium sp.
TCGCCGTTTATATTGTGCGAAACAGGCAGCCAGTTTTCTTCGTTTAAATTTTCAAATTGTTGCTCAATACGGTAATTAACAAACTCAAAACTCGAGCTAAAATCAAGGTTGTAAATACACCATAGTTTATCCACTATATAAATAAAACCTTCAACCAGTTCGTCGCTTTTTCGTTTTGGAGTTACTCGTATTTTAAAAACATCAAAATCGTTTACGGTAATAAATCCTTCATAAACAAACTGATAATGTTTTAATGCCAGTGCTGATAACGGCGAGATAACTTCGTTTGGTCGTTCGTCGTAAAAACTGGCTGTCATTAAACCCATTACCGGTGGTTCATCAAAACCGGTTAACGAGCTTTTTTTACTGATTACCTTTTGTTTGTACTGATTGGGGTAATCATAAGTAATTTTATTATGCGACTCAATTACATAGGTAACATTCTCTTTAAAATAATCTTTTACTTTTTTCCCATCTTCCACCTCCTGCTTTTTAATTAGCCTCGGAATGTTACTAAACGCAAAATTGCTTTTGATGTATAGATCGGCATTGTAATGTTTTATTTTGTTTCGGTAGTAAGGCGCTTTGGCAATTGCCTTTCGCATAATAAAATAGGCCGGATCTTCCTTGCCCGGAAAGACTTTGATTTCTTTTAAATCAAACGGCTGTACAGATAGGGTTATTGGGAGATAAAGGCTGTCGGAAACTAAACTCACGGTTTTAATTTGTTGTTCGTACCCCATCGACCGAATAGTGAGTTGGTAAGTTCCCCGGGGCAGGTTAAAACTAAAATCGCCATTAATAGTTGAAGTTGTTCCCTGTTTTAGTTCTGAAATGTAAATTGTTGCAAATGGAACAGGCTCTTCCTTATTATCCATTATCCGACCTGTAAGCACTTGACTGTTTGCTGAGAACGATGAAAAAATGATTAAAGCGAATAGTATAGGCAAACAGTGTTTCCTGCGATTTAAAGGCATGCTTTTTTGGGTATTCATGGCTAAATTTTGTTTACAACTGCAAGAAAATCAAAATTTCGTTATTGTAAAATTAATTATTGTTAAACGATGTGAAGTCTCCTGATTTAATTGGATTGAGTTAATCTCTCTTTCACAGATATTGTTATGCTCAACAAATGGAGATCGGGCACTGACAACCAATAGTTCTCTTTCGAAATTGTCCGTTTACAACCAGCAACTTCACTCAAAAACATTTGGTTTGTATTTCATCGTCAAATTAAAAAATGGTGATAAATTTAACCCCAAAACCGTTAAAGAAACAGCATAAAGTTATGATTGAGATTGAGCGTAAATTTTTGGTTGATAAAACAAAATGGAGTCCAAAAGACTCAGGAACATCTATAATCCAGGGCTACCTGTCGACCGATAAGGAAAGGGTGGTACGTGTGCGTATTAGGGCAGATAAAGCATGGTTAACCATTAAAGGAAAGCCTGAAGGAATTTCGAGAATTGAGATGGAGTATGAAATACCTTTGTCTGAAGCCGGGATTTTAATGGAGCTCTGTCTTGATTATCCGCTTAAGAAAAAAAGATACCTGGAAAAGATTGGAAATTTAGTTTGGGAGATAGATGTTTTTGAAGGATGCAACCAGGGATTGATTCTTGCCGAAGTGGAACTCTCAGATGAAAATGAAGAAGTTGATTTGCCTCCCTGGATTGAAAAAGAGGTAAGTAACGACTGGCGTTATTATAACTCGTGGTTGGCAGAACATCCTTATACGACCTGGTAAAAAAGCAATGCATTGAGGGAAAAGTTATTAAAAAAAATGTACCTGTTGTTTTCGGATTTAATGTGTAGGATAAGATAACAAAGCTATTATTTTTGCGTTTTAATGCGAAAGCTAAAAAAGAAACTTTATGTTTTCAGGGAAGGGGAAATCTATTTTTTTTATACTACTATTTGTTACATCAGCAAAACTGTTAACGGCACAAGATACACGGACTGATAGAGACTGGTTGCTGAAAAACATTAAAATTTTAAGAAGTTATTTCATCGAAGATGAAAACTGGCATACCGTTAATCCGGAAATTGGAACTGATGTGGAGGCTCTGTTGCATTTTATTCAGGATCAAACCTTAAGTGAAACCATTCAAGACCTGAATGATACACAACGGGTAAATGGGAACTATGTTACCCGGTTTCCTGAAAATGTTGAAGACAGTCTAAATGTTCCCGGATATGTCTCTAATACTGAACTGCAAAAAGAGATTCAGAAAATTGAAGCAGAATACAGGGCCAGCGTAAAACCGGAGCAGATTGCAGTACCTACTTCTGTGGTGCAAAATGCAGAAAAGGAAGTACTACAAGTGCCTGAAGGTGAAGGAATAAAACTGTTTTCTGATTCGGTTTACGACTTACCTAAGCATCTTAATATACCGGATGTGATTCCTGACACCGTGTTAAATACGCCGGCATTATTCAATCATCTTGTACAAATTGACAGTTTGCGCAATGCATACATCGAAGAAAAAAGATTGTTTTATAACGACTCCGTTAAAGCCGCACACGTAAGTGAGGTTGTAAGTAATTACAAACTTTTAAAATACGAGGAAAACCTTCAATACCGCATAAGAAATTATATCAACGAAGTTAAGCTGAACAATTACATGGTGCTGCGGGATTACAACAACGCAGTGGTAGAAGAAGTAAATGATTCGATTGCTGCAGTGCTTAATGTGCTGGTTGAATATGCCAACTATATTGATACAACCAATTTAACGTTGATAAATTTAGTTGGAGATAAGCAGGATATTTTATTGCAAAGCGGTGCAGAACACTTTTCACGGGTATGGCTTAAGAATGAGCAGAATGATTCGTTATCGATTTTAATTAAGAACATTGATAAGAGCTCCATTCAGATGTTAATTGACAATGGAGTAATGTTTTCCAGTGTAAGAGAAAAACAAACAAAAGATTTTGATTTCGAAGGCTTAAAACCCAAATTTAATAAGTTTAAATCCATTGGGAACAGTTATGAGCTTGAAACTCCCTGGCATATTGGTGGAGATGGAAGTATTGGATTAACACAAACCTATCTTGAAAACTGGAAAAAAGGGGGAAAAAGCTCTTTGGCAACGTTGATGGTTTTAAAAGGATTTGCCAATTATTCGCGTAAAGACAATAAGATAAAATGGGAAAATTCTGCAGAAATCAGGAACGGTTGGATTAAACAAGAGGGAGACAATTCCGAACTTCAGAAAAACGACGATAAATTTGAGATCACCTCGCGATTTGGTTTAAGTGCTTTTAAAAAATGGTACTACAGCGCAGAACTGAACTTCAATACCCAGCTGTTCAGAGGATATGATTATCCGAAATCAGAAAATCCCGATGCTCTTTCAGGATTTCTATCTCCTGCTAAAACATATATGAAAATTGGTCTGGACTATAAACCCAATAAAAACCTATCCTTATTTTTATCGCCGTTATCGGTTAAAAATGTTTATGTGGCCGATACCAGTATGGTCGATCAAACCGATTATGGTATTGCCTCAAGCCGTAAAGCGTTTTGGGAGCCAGGAGTAAATGCCGAAATACGTTTTAAAACGGATATTACTGAGGATATTACATATGAGACCAAGTATAAAATGTTCATGAATTATAAAGACCCCTTCAAAAAGTTAGACCTTAACTGGGAAAATGAATTAAAAATGCAGCTGAATTCATTTATCGATTTACGCCTGATGTTCCATTTTATTTACGATGACGATGTGAAGTTTCCGATACATAACGACAATGGCGAAAAAATTGGTGAAGAACCGAGGTTACAGGTAAAAGAATTTTTTACAATCGGTTTTTCATACAAAATAAACCGCAAAGTGATGCGCACACATCGTATTCGTTAAGATATTCCATACCTTCGTAAAACAATAACTTTAACGAGTATAGCAGAATTTAAACCGGAAGCTGATAAAATGAAAGATTTAAAACGTTACTATACGCTAAACGCCGATCCTAAAGATGTTTATAATGCGTTAACAAATGAGAAAATGCTGGAGATATGGACCGGCGAAAAAGCCGTGATGCCGCTTGAACCAAATACCGAATTTTCGTTATGGGATGGTAGCATTACCGGAATAAACATCGAATTTGAGCAGAATAAGAAAATAGTTCAGAAGTGGTTTTTTGGTGAGGGAGAAGATTCAGTAGTTACCATAAAATTACATCCGCATAAAAAAGGAACCAGCCTAGAGTTAAGACAGACCAATATTCCGGATGAAGCTTTTGAAAATATTTCGGAAGGTTGGGACGAAGATTATTTTGGTGCGCTAAACGAACTCTTCATCTGATCAGTAATACCATTATCCGTTTTTACTGATATTAAGAAGCTGAGTAGCATCGTCAATTATAATGTTTTTACCGTTCAGTGTAATAATGCCTTCTTTCTCAAACTCTTTCAGAAACTTAATGGCACTTTCTGCCGAAATGGAAGCAAAATCAGCAATATCCTGACGCGTAAGAAACTCGAATATATTTTTCTGTATAAAATCTGTTTGACTAAGGTAAAGTAAGGCAGATGCCAGTTTGCCGCGCATTTGTTTGTACGAAATGTTTTTGATGACTTCAAACAGATGCCGCTCATTTCTGTAGTTTTGTGAGGTAATTTTTAATGCAAATTCCGGATTATCCAACAGGATCTTTTTCAGGCTCTCTTTTTCAATCATACATATTTGTGTGTTGCTTATGGCCTGGGCAGAATAATTGTGAACCGGTTCGCCAAACACCGATGAAAATGCAAGAAATTCTCCTTCCGCTGCCACACCAATATTCATATTCTTATCGATACCGGTTTGCAGGTAAACTTTAACCAGGCCCTCAACAACATACATTACATAAGGTGCAAAAGCGCCCTGTTTAAATATGGTTTCGCCTTTAAGGTACGGAACACGGGTTTTGTATGCATTCAGGTTGTCCAGGTTTTCTATGTTATTTGTTAAATCCAATTCTGAGTCTGATATTTCGCCAAATTTACATAAGAATTGCGATTAACCAAGCTAAAACTGTCAAACAACAGGAATGAAGCTGTCAAAATATAGTTTGCTAACCGACAGACTTCAATGCCATTTTTTTAGCAGGTATTTTCCCATGATTTATCTTTGTGGTGTTGATTTTTCATAATGATATTGAATTGAGTAACGATTGATAAAGGGGGAGATAAAACAGAGTTGCTCTAAATTTTAGGCACTCTGTTTTTACCATAAAAAAATAATGAAAAAAGTAGCCATACCAGTAGCGAATAAAAAGATAAGCGAATACATGTGCGGATGTTCGCATTTCGTATTTTATGATATGGAATCAAAAAATGTGGCTATTTCGGAAAGCGATGTTATCGATTTTACAAATGCCGATGAAGTTCGGTTGTGGATTAGAAAAAACGAAATAACCGACATTATTCTACATCGGACAAAGAAAGAATTGATCGGAATTTTTACTTCAGAGAAAATAAATTTATTTGTTGGTGTGCCAATGGCTTCGGCTGAGCAGATTATGGAAGATTATCGTTGTGGAAAACTAGAATCTGATAAAAACATTATTACAGAAATAACAAATTAAAACGAAAAAATATGAAGCTTTTAAGAACAGGATTACCTGAAATAGAATCGGCCGCAGAATTGGAAAAAGTACTGGCTGAAAACGAAAATGTAATGGTTTGTTGCGGACGAATGGGCCCAATGTGTTTTCCTGTATACAATGTTATGGAGCGGCTGGAAAAAGAACGCAGCAATGTAAAATTTATGGTAATGGCTTTTGATAATCCTGAAGCTGCACCAATTCGTAATGCCCCTGAGTGTAGTGGTTTTATGGGGCTTCCGTTTACCATGTACTACAAAAACGGGAAAGTGGCAAAAGCAACTTCAAGTATTCAAACGCACGAACAGGTTACTACTATTCTTGACGAACAGTTTGGTAACTAAAAATGGAAGATATAATGGCAAAACAAGAAGTAAAGATTAGCTGGAAAGATAAAATGGCTTTTGAGGCCGAGGTAAACGGACACAAAATTATGCTTGATGCCGCCGAAGCAGTTGGTGGCGAAAATCGTGGTCCGCGGCCAAAACCGCTTATGCTTACTGCACTTGCGGGCTGCACGGGAATGGATGTTGTATCTATTCTGAAAAAGATGCGCGTTGAAGTGGAAGATTTTAATGTGACTGTCGAAGGCGATTTGACCGACGAGCACCCGAAGCAGTATTATAAAATGAATGTTATCTATGAGTTTAAAGGTAAGGACCTTCCTTTGGAGAAATTAAAAAAAGCAGTTAGTTTGTCGGAAGAAAGATATTGTGGAGTAAGTGCGCTTTACAAAAAAGCGATAGAAGTTACTTCTGAAATTAAAATTATAGATTAAAGTTATGTCGACTACACTAATTGTTATTGCTGCTGTTTTTGCCGTGTTGATTGCGCTGATTGCAGTAAACTATTTTCGAATGAAAAATGCCAAACCGGTGGCAAACAGCAAACGGATTAAAGTACTGAATAATAAAAATTTTAAAGCAGCAACAAAACGAGGAGTTGTATTGCTCGACTTTTGGGCTCCCTGGTGCGGGCCTTGCAAAATTATTGCTCCTACATTAAACGAAATTGCCGACAGCCAGACCGATTTTATGGTGGCAAAAGTTAATGTAGACCACAACCAGCAGCTGGCTCAAAAATTCAAGGTTCGCAATATTCCAACCATGCTGATTTTAAAAGATGGTAAAGAAGCCGGACGTATTGTTGGAGTAAAAACCAAACGTACCATTATGAAAGAGATTGATGCTGTTATGGTCGGATAATCAGGAAAATAAAAAACCACACATAAAAGTCACTTATCGGTTATTGACAGATGGCTTTCACATTTTATACATTTTACGCACTTATAATTCAAAAATTCTGATGTTTTCTAAGCATTTGTAACAGCACGTTCAAACCTTTAATTACCTGGAATTAAGGAAATTATTTTCTGTTACATAATAGAATTCAGCTATTTTTGAGTCATAATTTGAAACACAAAACCAAAGTACAGATAGAGTCGCTTTCACGACTAATTTACAAGCCTGTATTTTTTCAGGCTTTTTTTTGCCTTCTGGTTTATAATAATTGATTTCTGCCTACTCAATCCGCCTTCTTGTAAATCTTTCTGATGGTTAATTTTGTTTATTGTTACATGAAAAAGATATTTATATTGCAGCGCTGAAAACAGCTAATAATTTTTCAGTTACAAACAATAAAAAAGCCTTATTATTAGCACTTTATAGAAGATGGATACAAATAAAATTATTATTGGAAGCGAGGAGTGGTGCAGTTTGCCACAACTTAATATTCCTGGGATTAAAGCCCGTATCGATTCGGGAGCAAAAACTTCAGCTTTGCATGCTGTAAATATCAATCCGTTTAATAAAAACGGTCAACCCTGGATTAGTTTTGATGTACACCCGCTTCAGAAAGATGGTAAAACAACCGTACACTGCGAAGCGCCATTACTCGATAGACGTATGGTGAAAAGCTCGAGTGGCAACAGCGAAGTTCGCTTTGTAATAAAAACAGTGCTGTCGATCGCCGGCGAAGCATGGGAAATGGAAGTTACGCTTACCAATCGCGACTCGATGGGGTACCGAATGTTACTGGGGAGACAGGCGATGTCGGGAAAAATTTTGGTTGACCCGGAAGAATCGTTTCGTTGTGGCGATCTTTCGAAAGACCGTATTTCATCTTATTATTTTACGAATATTACACGGCCAACCGGATTAAAAATCGGGCTGCTGGCCAGTAATCCTGATCTGTACAGTAATATAAGAATTATGGAAGCAGGGCAGGAACATGGTCATGAAATGGAGTTTCTAAACCTGAAAGATTGTTACATAAAACTGGACGGTAAAAATCCGGAAATGCATTATCGCGGAGGGCGGGTATTAAATGAGTTTGACGCCATTATTCCCCGCATCAGACCCAGTGCTACTTTTTACGGATGTGCGCTTACACGGCATTTTGAAGCTATGGGCGTTTATACTTTGAATAGTGCATCGGCTATTACCCAATCTCGCGATAAGTTGTATGCTCTGCAGCTGCTCATAAATAATGGACTGCCAATTCCTACAACCGGATTTGCCAATTCTCCGCTTGATACCAACGAACTGATACAAATGGTTGGTGGCGCCCCGTTAATTGTTAAGCTATTGGAAGGTACGCAAGGAAAAGGAGTGGTGCTGGCCGAGACAAAAAAGGCTGCCGAGAGTTTGATTAACGCCTTTAAAAGTCTTCGGGCAAACATTTTGGTACAAGAGTTTATTAAGGAGGCCGACGGTAAAGATATCCGTTGTTTTGTAGTGAATGGGAAAGTGGTAGCCAGTATTATGCGGACAGCTGCTCCGGGCGAGTTCAGAGCCAATATTCATATGGGGGGAACAGCCTCAATTGCCAAAATAACCGCAGACGAACGCCGAATTGCAATACTTGCTGCTAAAACCTTAAACTTGAAAATTGCAGGTGTTGACATCATCCGCGGCAAAACTGGGCCGCTGTTGCTGGAAGTAAATTCGTCACCAGGCCTTGAAGGGGTAGAAGGAGCATCAAATAAAGATATTGCAGGCAAAATGATTGGAGCGGTTGAGAAGGACTTAAAATATCATAAATAGTAGAAGTTACTATCCTGAATATTGTGATTATAAGAATACTCCCGCGCATAATGCAGATGAACAACTGAACGGTCTCAGATCGATCTTAGAAACGCAGTAGTATATTAAAAAACAAGGTTCTGTTTGTATTTGAGTGTATTCCAATTTAATATTTAACAAACAGAACCTTGTTTTGAAATGGACTTTTTAATCTTAAGTGCACATACCATATAATATGCCGAATTCTATGGCTTGGTGCAGAGTTCTGACATAAGAGTAAAAAGTAAAGATCCCATTCAAATCACAATGTTATAATTTTTGATTATGGATGGTATCGTTTACCCAGCACTAGCTTATCCCCTGAATCATCCATCTCATACAAATATGGTTTTCGTGGTCCGTTACCTTCAACATGGTGTACAATAAAAAGTCGTTTTCCGTCAAATGTTGTAAACATCATTCCATGGCCGGAATTATCTCCTTTTAAAGCGTTTTCTTCTTGTAACCATGGACCATCAATTGTGCCTGATTCAGAATAGGCTACGCCCTGTGCGTAACGGTTGGCCCCCCAGCTTGACCACAGCATTCCAAGTTTTCCGGTTTGTGTTCTAAATAGTTGAGGGGCATCGGTGACCCAACCCGGAAGTTTCATCCCATAAGTTGCTTCCTTTTGTCCAGTCATTTCTCTTACCCAAGGAGCCTCTGATGCACGAAACAGACATTTTGGTTCGGTAATTCTTTCACTTAAGTCAGAAGATAGTTGTACATACTCCATCGTTCCATCAATAACTTGTACCCATTCGTGAACAAAAAACATATAAGGAATTCCGTCTTCTACCCATAATGTGCCATCAAGAATGGACCAGTTATATGGCAGGTAGTTGTAATTCGGATCAGGATTCAGAGGTTTATAAGGACCTTCAGGTTTGTCAGATGCTAATATCATCGATTGCGACCGTGGTACGTTATAGCGACGTGGCACTACATCAACTAATTCATCTTGTTTACGCCATGTGGCAATATAATAATACTTGTCACCGATATGTTGTAATTCAGCCGCGGCAACTCGATTTATTCCTTCCATCCATGTTCCTGTAACATCATATGCGCCATAGGGGCCTTCCCAGTTTTTTAGGTCTTTACTTTTATAAATGCTTCCACCGCTACTTGTTAGATAATATGTTTCGGTTTCTACGTCGGGAAGTATGAACGGATCACTCATATTCAGTTCATCCAGTGTTGTTGTTGAAATTTCGCGAGGATCAGTTGCACTTGCACTTGGACGAGATGGTCTTGACTGAAGTGTGTCAATTCGCGCGGTAACAGGCGTTCCAAAATTTTTCCATCCGTCTTCTGCCGCAGGGGCTAATTCTCCAGGTATCAGTTTCTCCTCTTTTACTGATTGATTGTTTTCTACTGAGGAAGGTGGTGTGGAATCGCATGCATTGAGAATGAACATGACAGTCAGCATTAAAATAAATTCAATTTTTAGTTTCATAGTTTACAGTTATTAGTGTTAGTATTTTTATAACCCTACCGGAAAGACCTAAATTTAGCAGATATATTTTGAATAGAACCATAGTGACTATAATTAACTGTAACCTTATTCGTTTAATTCCAATTATTATATGGTTTGAGCTGGGCATAAAAATGGCAGGAAAGGAAAACCTAACCTGCCATTTTTTTATGATAAAATTTTGCAATCGGTACCGGGTTTAGTTAAACCAGGCGTCTATCATTGTTTTGTTTGCATCGTAATATTGTTGGGCACCAGCTTCTTCCCCAAGATCGGTAATTTTACCCATCAGGTCGTAAAGTTGATTTTCTTTGAGGTTGAAGTTTTTAAAGAAAGTACCTGCTTTAGGC
>DASQBW010000568.1:0-3656 GCA_035635015.1 Draconibacterium sp.
GCTACAATGTGGCATTAAACCAAATTGAAGCCGACTATTTTGTTCTGCTGAATTCGGATGTTAAAGTTGCGGAAAACTGGATTCAGCCGTGCATCGATCATTTTGAGCAGGATGAAAAAATTATTGCTGTTCAACCCAAAGTTTTAAGTTACAGCGAACCGGAATATTTTGAATATGCAGGAGCGGCAGGAGGATTTATCGACAAGTTTGGATACACATTTTGTCGTGGGCGCATTCTCGATCATGTGGAGAAAGATGAGAAACAGTACGAACAAGCGGGCGAAATTTTCTGGGCAACCGGAGCCTGTATGTTTGTTCGCGCTGAAGCTTTTAAAAACTCGGGCGGATTGGACGCCGATTTTTGGGCGCACATGGAAGAAATTGATCTGTGCTGGCGTTGGAAAAACCAGGGTTACAAGATTATATACGAACCACTCAGTGTTGTTTACCATTTAGGGGGTGGAAGCCTTGAATACGGCAATCCCAAAAAGGTATTCTTAAATTTTCGGAATAACCTTTATATGCTTTTTAAAAACCTCCCGAAAAAAGGATTTTGTATTACGCTTATCACACGAATGGTTTTAGATGGAGTTGCAGCATTAAAGTTTTTAGCGGGTGGAGAAATTAAAGCCTTCGGTGCTGTAGCAAAAGCACATCGCGATTTTTACAAGAACCTTTCGGCTTTGCGCCAAAAAAGAAATGAACTGACACCAGAAGTTACCGTCAGCAATCACAAACAAATGTTCCGTGAAAGCATAATGTGGAAGTTCTTTGTACAGAAAAAACACAAATTTACCGACCTGAATTTCAACCCGGAATAACCATGCAAAAATTAAAATTTCAAGAACCCGTTTATACTTATCATATTGATTTTGTTGGGCATGTAAACAACATTATTTACGTGCAATGGCTCGAAAATGCGCGTGTAAAACTCATCGAAGCCATGGGATTGAGCATTTCACAGATTGCTGTCGACGACGATATTTTGCCAATAATTACAGAAACTAACATTCAATATAAAAAGCCTTTTTTCCTGAGGAACGAGGTACATGTTGAAGTTTGGGTTTCAGAAATTTTTAATGTTTCAGCTAATTTTAAATTCCGTTTCCGAAACGAAAAAGGCGAAATCTGTTCTACCGCGCAGCAAAAAGTTTTGTTTATCGATAGGGGCACACAACGTCCTTCCCGTAAGTTCGTAAAATACAGGGAAATGTTTGAAAAGTATTTGCTTTCTGAGTAAATCAATTAAAGATTAAATCGTCTTTCTTTTTCCTTTCATTTTTGCCAATTCAAAAAACCATTATAACTTTGCCCCCGACATTTACGCAATGGGGTGTCCCGATTAAACTTCGGGACTGAGATTATACTCAAAGAACCTGATCCGGTTAGCACCGGCGTAGGGAGAGCGAAAAGGATTTATTCCTGCCTCATTGGTTAGTTTATTAACCAATTATTCAAAAATGAAAAAATTTAGTTTAGGACTGCTGTTGCAATTGATGGCAGTAATTGCTTTCGGGCAAATTAATTTAACAGGTGTTGTTAAAGGAGATGGAGAGACTTTGGCCGGTGCCAGCGTGGTAATCGAAGATTCGTATTATGGTGTTTCTACCAATGCTAACGGGAGTTTTGAATTAAAGAACCTGGAACCGGGAGATTACACTTTAGTTGTTTCTTTTATCGGGTTTGAACAGGAAAAGATCAACCTCAAACTTTCAGCAAGTAGAAACATTGAAGTGGAACTGGAACCGAGCTTTGTTTTAACCGACGAAGTACTTATTTCGGCAACGCGCGCAGGAGATAAAACACCAGTGGCTTACAGCAACGTTACCGCTGACGAGATCTCCAAACGGAACATGGGACAGGATATTCCTTTTTTACTGAATCTGACGCCATCGTTTGTAACAACTTCCGATGCCGGTGCCGGAGTGGGTTACACGAACTTCCGCGTGCGCGGTACGGATTTGAACCGTATTAACGTGAGCGTGAACGGTATTCCGCTGAACGATGCCGAATCGCACGGAACCTGGTTTGTTGATCAACCGGATATGGCTTCATCTCTGGAAAACGTGCAAATTCAGCGTGGTGTGGGAACTTCTACCAACGGAGCAGCCGCTTTTGGTGCAAGTATTAACCTGCAAACCAACTCGCTGAACAAAGATGCATACGGCACTTACAAAACCGCTGCAGGAACATTCAATACCTTTAAAAATACACTCTCTGCCGGAACCGGATTAATCAACGATCATTTTTCAGTTGATGTGCGTTTGTCGAAGGTTACATCCGATGGTTTTATCGATCGTGCCAGTTCCGACCTGAAATCCTTCTTTATTTCGGGTGGTTATTATTCCGAGAATACCATTATTAAGTTGAACGTTTTTACCGGTTATGAAGAAACTTATCAGGCTTGGTACGGTGTTCCTACCGTTCGTCTAAATAACGATACGCAAGGTATGCAGCGTTATGCCGACCACTGGCTAATGTCGCAGGATGAAGTGGATCACATGATGGCATCGGACAGTCGTACTTACAACTATTACACCTACGACAAGCAGGTTGACCACTATGTGCAGGATCATTACCAGTTGCATTTTTCGCATAAATTTAATCCGAATCTGAACTTAAATGCTTCGTTGCACTATACGCGCGGACGTGGTTATTACGAGAATTTTGAGGCCGATGAAGACCTGGAAGACTACCAGTTGCCGTACCCGGTAGTGGGAAACGACACGGTTTTTACAACTGACCTTGTTAACCGCAAATGGCTCGACAATCACTTCTACGGATTTACCTACTCGCTGAATTACAATAAAAACAACAGCAATTTTACATTTGGCGGTGGATACAATATTTACGATGGCGACCACTACGGTAATGTAATCTGGGCGCAGTACCTAGGCGATGCTGATCCGAACCACGAATGGTACAGTGGCAACGGTCTGAAAAAAGATTTTAACGTGTTTGCGAAGTACAACTGGCAGGTAGCTGAAAAACTGAATTTGTTTGCCGATTTGCAATACCGCCGTATTGATTACACCATTGAAGGAATTGACGACGATCTTCGGAACCTTGATCAGGATCACGACTTTAATTTCTTTAATCCGAAACTGGGTATTTTTTACCAGGTGGCCGACAACCAGAATTTATACCTGTCGTTTGCAGTGGCTAACCGCGAACCCAACCGCACTGCTTTTGTAGATTACCCGGAAGGTAACGAACCTCCGGTGCACGAAACACTGTACGACTGGGAGCTGGGCTACAACTATGCTTCATCGAAACTCTCATTGGGTGCCAACTTTTATTTCATGAATTACAAAGACCAGTTGGTGGTAACAGGTCAGATCAACGATGTAGGCGCACCAATCATGGTGAATGTTGACAAAAGTTACCGTACCGGTATGGAGTTACAGGCGGGTGTACAAATCGCCAATAATTTCCAGTGGAATGGTAACACTACTTTAAGCATCAACCAGATTAAAGATTTTACCGAATATGTTGACAACTGGGATACAGGCGAACAAGACGCGATTGCTTTGGGGACTACCGACCTGGCTTTCTCTCCAAACTTTATAGCCAACAGTCAGTTTGTTTACGCGCCTGGAGATAACTTCAGCATTGCCTTTATTTCGCAGTACGTTGGCGACCAGTACATCGATAAC
>DASQBW010000569.1:0-2253 GCA_035635015.1 Draconibacterium sp.
TAAAAAACCTGCACAAATTTTATAATGGCAGTTCTGTTTCCGTACATGCGGTTAACGGAATAAATATGTCGATTGAAGAGGGAGAATTTACTGCTATCGTTGGTCCATCCGGATCGGGGAAAACCACTTTGCTGAATATTATTGGCGGCCTGGATGACGCCAGTGAAGGCTCGGTTGAAATTGAAGGCGTTAAAATCAATGAACTATCATCACGAAAACTTACTGATTTCAGAATGAAAAACATTGGATTTGTTTTTCAGGCGTATAACCTGATTCCCGTTCTGACGGCCAAAGAAAATGTGGAATTTATCATGCATTTGCAGGGAAGGAAAAAAGCTGACTGCAATGCACGTACCAGCGAACTGCTTAAAGCGGTTGGTCTGGGTGAAATGATGGATCGCCGGCCATCAAAGTTATCGGGCGGTCAGCAACAGCGTGTAGCCGTGGCTCGAGCTTTGGCATCGAAACCTAAGTTCGTACTGGCCGACGAGCCTACTGCCAACCTCGATTCACATTCTACCGAAAACCTGCTCGATATTATGGAACAACTTAATAAAGAGGAAAAAATAACGTTTATATTTTCAACACACGACCAACGGGTGGTAAACAAAGCACGGCGTGTAATCACCATCGAGGATGGAAAGATCATCAGCGATGAGCGAAAATAGAAGCCACATCATTGTATCACTTTTAAACATGAAAATTAGGCAATGAGAAACGGGAAGAATTGGATAGCGATTTTATTAATTGGTCTGTGCATGGGAGTTTCGGGCAAAGAAGCAAAAGACCGCAAATTAAACACTGCAGCCGACGTCAACTACTTGTCGGAATTGGAGAAGGAAGTGATATACGAGATCAACATGTTCCGTTCAAAACCTGCAGAGTATTCTGAAAAATATATTGCTCCCCTGGCCAAATACTACGAAAGAAAGGTATTGCATTACCCGGGCGATAAATCGATAATGACACAGGAAGGTTTTAGTGCTTTGCAGGAGTGTGTGCGTGTTTTGAAAAAAGCAAGTCCAGCTCCGGTTTTATATCCCGATAATCTACTGACAAAAGCGGCCAATGATCACCAAAAAGATCAAGCCAAAACCGGCCAAACAGGACACATCGGAAGAGATCGTTCGAACTCAAAAGACCGGATTGAGAGGTACGGCAAATGGCAAGTTCGGATTGCAGAGAATATTGCATATGGAAATACTTCGGCACAGCAGATCGTCATCTTTCTATTGATCGACGACGGCGTTAAAAACCGTGGTCATAGAACAAACCTTCTTCAACCCGATTTTAAAAGCATTGGCGTTTCATGTGGCACACATCCTCGTTACGATACCATGTGTGTGATGGATTTCGCGGGAGGAATGGAAAGCAAATGAATGATGAATAATGATTAACGAATTACGATTGAAGAAGTACACTCTAACATAGCTTGTTTGTGATTTATTCCAATCTTGGATCTCAAGTGGTTTGCAGAAATTAGACTTTATCTGATTCAGAAAATAGAAAACACCTGATCAAACAGGATTCAAAAATGAAAAAAAACTTACTCATACTAACACTTATATTTTTTAGTACCGCTATTCACGCACAATCCAGGCTGTCGTTTTACGGCTACGTTAAAGATCTGGGTATGTATTATCATCCGGTGGAGCCGATTCCCATATCAACAGACAAATCGTTGGATTACCTATTTCTGAATGAGATACACAACCGTTTAAATTTCAGGTGGTATGCATCAGAAAAACTGACCATCGCACTGGAAGCCCGCAATCGTATTTACATGGGGCAAATGATTCGTGAATTTCCGAATTACGAAGATTTTACTAATGCCGACAACGGTTATCTCGATATGGGCACCGTGTTGCTTTCTGCCGACAGCTGGTTTTTACATACGATGCTCGACCGGGCATGGATTGATTACACAAACGGTAAATTGCAGGTAAGACTCGGACGCCAACGTATTAACTGGGGCACCAACCTGGTATGGAATCCCAACGATGTGTTCAATACCTTTTCTTACTTTGATTTTGATTATGAAGAGCGTCCCGGAACCGATGGAATTCGGGTGCAATACTACACCGGCGTAACTTCATCGGCTGAGCTGGTTTACAAAATAGGACACAACAACGATGAAACGGCCATTGCCGGAATGTATCGGTTTTCGAAATTTAACTACGACATCCAGTTTTTAGGTGGTTGGGTTGGTAAAGACTATGTACTTGGCGGTGGATGGGCCGGCGATATTAAAGG
>DASQBW010000570.1:0-5171 GCA_035635015.1 Draconibacterium sp.
GTGTATGGCCCTTCCGGATTGTCGGCAAGCGCGTATCCAGTTGCAGCATGCGGACAGCTTCCCTGGCAAACACAATAATTCATCATGTATTTTCCGTTTTTTAGCTGAATAAAACCGGCAGCCCAAAAGGTATTTGTGTTCGCCCAATCCTGCAGCGGGCCAAGATCTTCTTTAAGGTTCGGAAAAAATTTCTGGTCGTTTACATTGGACGACAATTGTTCCCAATGAATCAGATCGGCCGATTTGGCGCCAGCCATATGTGAGCCGGTAATGTAATACATGCCGTCGGAAGCACGCATTATTGATGGGTCGTGTACACTTACTGTGCGGTATTCCTGCGCATTGATGATAGTTGTAGAACAAAGCGCACACATTATAAAAAAAGCAGTAAACAAATCGTTTTTAGTCATAGTCTTATAGGTTTAAATTGTGATTAATATTAGATCTTATTCATAATGTTAGTTGAACATGCAAATCAGGAATGAAAGATATTTTGTCCTGGTTAGTGGTATAAGTTGCTTAACAAATTTATCATTTTTGAAGAATAAAAAGGACGAAATAGGGAATAATTCGTTGGCTAAGAAGCTTGCCCTGATATTGTAGCCTGTTCCCGACACCATCTGCGTATATTGTTTTTATTCGCGTTCAATCACATTATGTTGTGTTTTTTGTATCTTGTTCAATCAAGTCAATAACTACTATATAATTCTCAATTATGACTACAGCAGGCGAAAACAGGTTTTGGGATTTTCTTTTTTGCTACAGGTACGAAACTTTGCTGGTCAGTTTTTTTATCCTGTTATTTGGCGACCTGATCATTATTACGCAGGTTGATCTGTTTCCTTTTCTGGTGATTCAGAATGTAATTGCAAGTTTTCTAGTGTTTCACAAACAGCGCGTAAAAAGGGTATTCTACTTTTTAGTGATTGCTTTTTTGGTATTGCTTGAAGTTGTTAATGTCTTGCAGCTTATAAATAATATACGCATCGCCTTTTTTTTAACTTATATTATATACTTTGCCATACTTTCGCTAAAAGTTTACCAACAGATTTTATTTTCAGAAGAGGTAAGTCAGGGAATGATAGCTGCTGTTTTGTGTGGTTTTATCATTTTAGGATTAATCGGAGGATTTGTTTTCTCGATGATTGAGCTTGTTGAGCCGGGGTCTTTCAATAACATTGCCGAGGGGGTGGGAGGAATATCAGACCTGCTTTACTTCAGCTTTGTCACCATTTTATCGATTGGCTATGGCGATATTACTCCTGCTACCGATATTGCCCAGAAATCGGCTCTGCTGTTTGGCCTTGTCGGGTATTTTTATGGTGTTGTGGTAATTGGTGTTATTATTGGCAAATACCTTGCTCAAAAAAACAATAGTCCCGATAATTTATAATTCAGGGAAAGCATTTGGATCAACTTCGCGCATCATTTCATACACATTTCTGAATAACAATTCTACATTGGGTTTCGAGAAATATTCTCCGTCAATTCCGTATGCCGGGCGGTGTTCCATTGCCGAAAGCGTACGCGGAGCCGTGTCGAGGTAATCAAAAGCCTTTTGCTCTTCCATTACTTTTTGCAACATATAGGCTGTGGCGCCGCCCGGAACATCTTCGTCCATAAAAATTACTTTTCCTGTTTTTTTGACGGATTCCAAAATAATATGGTTTACATCGAAAGGCATTAATGTTTGCACATCGATAACTTCGATTGAAATGCCCTTAAAATCCTGCAGCAGTTTTGCCGCTTTTAAAGCATGATGTACGTTCCACGCATAGGTTACCACAGTAACATCATTTCCTTTATGCATAACCTCGGGAACGCCCAGCGGAACTTTATATTCGCCATGGTTAGCCGGAAGTTTTTCTTTTACGTTGTAGCCTTTTAACGGCTCAATTACAATTGCCGGATCGTTAGCTTCAAGCAGTGTATTGTAAAATCCTGCTGCTTGTGTAAGGTTGCGCGGTACACACAGGTAAATTCCATGCAATGATCCCAACAACATTTGCATGGGCGAACCGGCATGCCATATTCCCTGCAGTTGATGTCCACGTGTTCGGATAATTAGTGGCGCTGCCTGTCGGCCTTTTGTACGGTATTGCAGTGTTGCAAGGTCGTCGCTTAATTGCGACTGGGCATAAATGAGGTAATCGAGGTATTGTATTTCGGCTATTGGTCGAAATCCACGCAAGGCCAGTCCTATGCCCTGTCCAATTATTGTGGCCTCGCGAATACCCGTATCGTCAACCCGGATTTTGCCGTATTTGTCCTGCATTCCCTTCATTCCCTGGTTTACATCACCCAGTTTCCCGGTGTCTTCGCCAAAAGTTACAAGATTAGGGTACTTGTTAAACAGGGCATCAAAGTTTTTATTTACTACAACCGATCCGTTTACGTCTTGTGCATTTTGGTCGTATTCAGCCGCTACCTCTTTTACCGTTAATGCCGAATCGGCACCCGTACGATACAATGTGCTGTTGTAAAAACCGGCAGTGCGTTCTTCAAAACGTTGTATCCAGTCTTTTAGTTTATCGCGTTCAGTCTGAAGGTGGGCAATGGGGTGTAGCTCCAGCTTTAAGCGTTTGGCAAAACTCAGGTGCGAACGTCGTGTTGGGAAGATCTTATCGGTAACTTTCTCAAAGCGGCGTAAACTTTGCAAATCACTTTGATTATCAATTTTATTTAATATCTCAATCAGCGCTTTCCTTTCCTTTTGGTAGCCGCTGGTGTAATTTTTCCAGGCTTTGTTTTTTGCGTCTTTGGCGCTTTTCTTTGCCGATTTTTCAAGTTCTGTCAGTAGTTCTTCATCTGCGATTTCAGTTTCAATTAACCATTTTCGCATCTGGTTTACACTGTCGTATTCGTTTTCCCAGTCCAAACGTTCCCTAGTTTTATATCTTTCGTGCGAACCCGAAGTAGAGTGCCCTTGTGGCTGAGTAACTTCATAAATATGAAAGACAACCGGAGTATGCGTTTCCCGGCAATTGTCAATTCCCTTTTTAAAGGTCTCTACCAGGTCGGGATAACTCCATCCTTTACATTTGTATATCTTTATTCCATTGCTGCCATCCTGCTTTTCAAAACCTTTCAGGGCTTCCGAAATGCTCGATTTTGTTGTTTGAAGTTCAATGGGTACACTAATTCCAAAACCATCGTCGTAAACGGCCACAGCCATTGGCACCTGAAGTACGCCGGCTGCGTTTATGGTTTCAAAGAAAATTCCTTCGGTTGTACTTGCATCGCCAATGCTGCCAAACGCAACTTCGTTTCCGGTAATGTTATTATTTAAGTGCTTTTTTAAACCTGGCTGCCGGCGAACCATTTTTGATGCTTGTGCCAACCCCAATAAACGTGGCATTTGCCCACCGGTTGATGAAATATCGGATGCAGAATTATACCGGTCGGCAAGGTTTTTTATCTCTCCGGATTCGGATATATTGCTTGTGCTGAAATGGTTATTAAAATTACGTCCGCTTGTCGACGGGTTAATTTCATCATCCGTGTCGCCGTATATCATGGCAAAAAACTCTTCGGGCTGAAGCAAACCGAGCGCCAGCATAAAAGTCTGATCGCGATAGTATCCCGATCGCCAGTCGCCTTTTTTAAAGTTTTTGGCATAAGCAATTTGTGCTACTTCTTTGCCGTCACCAAAAATGCCGAAATGTGCCCGTCCGTTATGCACCTCGCGCCGTCCCAAAATGCTGAGTTCGCGACTTAAACGCGCAATGTAATAATCCTTTATAGCTTCTTTTGTCGATATCTGGTTCTTTGTTACCGGTTTTTCTTTTTCCAAGTGCATAAACAATATTTATGAATCATTCGAAAATAAAACGAATATAAGTCAGGAATGTTTAGCTGAGTGAGTAATTTAGAATGCACTAAAAGGTGCATGTTAATTGAGATTTTTGTTTAATAGATACTAAAAGAACCTTGTTGAAAATGAATTGAATGGTTGGATTACTTTCTATTTTATACGGATGATTTTAAACAGCTTCATATATTTGGGAGAATTAAAATATAATTTTACTTTCGTGCACGTACACGGAAATCGATTTTTGAAAAACTAAAACCAGACTTGTAGAATGAAATTTGGAAAATATAGTTTTGGAGTGGGCGACCGCTTCAACCACGAAGGAGAGGCGCAGCTCCGTGCCTTAATTAAAGCAAATAAAAAAGGTATTGCGGTAACTCCGGTTTGGAATAAATCAAATCGCGAACACGATATTGTGCACTCCGAACCAACGGGCACACGAATTGAAGCAGATGCAGCCGTAAAAGCACTGGCCTGGGAGTATCCTTATTTTGTGGATGCGGATCATATTAACCTCGGAAATGTAGACCGTTTTATCGAGCCCAGTAACTTTTTTACGCTCGACGTGGCAGTTTATATTGGTAACGAGGCCTCGGTTGAAGATGTTGCTGCCTTTAAAGATACTTGCAAGTTGCTTGGAGATCAGGTAGCTATTCCTGGTATTGAGGAATCAATACAAATTACCAATGAATTATTGGAAAAAGTTGCTTCAAAATATCTGTCTGCCATTAAAGAGGCTGGGAAGATTTACCGACATATTGAAGCGGTAAAAGGAAAAGGTAATTTTGTTACCGAAGTTTCAATGGACGAAGTTGAGGCTCCGCAAACTCCGGTTGACATGTTTTTTATTCTGAAAATGATTGCCAACGAAAATTTTCCTGCGCAAACTATCGCTCCCAAATTTACGGGGCGGTTTAATAAAGGTGTTGATTATGTGGGCGATGTTGAGCAATTTGCAAAAGAATTTGAGCAGGATGTTTTGGTAATAGATTACGCGGTAAAACAATTTGGATTACCCGCTGATCTGAAACTCAGTGTACACTCGGGATCTGATAAATTTACAATCTACCCGATAATAGCGGATATTATTAAAAAATATGATAAAGGAATTCACGTGAAAACTGCCGGAACAACCTGGCTGGAAGAAGTGATCGGATTAGCTATCTCGGGCGATGAAGGTTTGGCAGCAGCCAAGGAAATTTACACAGAAGCACTGGGGCGGAAAGAAGAGCTTTGCGGTCCGTATGCGGATGTTATTGATATTGATGATTCAAAACTACCGTTGGCAGAAATGGTTGCTGGCTGGACGGGTGAAAAATTCGGAAATACTTTAAGTCATATGCCGGGACATGCGGATTAC
>DASQBW010000571.1:0-14328 GCA_035635015.1 Draconibacterium sp.
GGTATAGTTTTGTTTTTAGCAAAACTATACCTACGGTGCTCAATAAGATTAAAACAAAAATAGAGATACAAAAAGACAGCTTTGATCAATCAAAACCTATTGTTTTAATCGTTGATGACGAGGAGGAGATGTGCGATTTTATAGCATCAGAGATTAGTGAAAAATTTAATGTACTAAAAGCCTATAATGGAGAAGAAGCATATAATATTATCTGTAACAAACATGTTAGTTTGGTTGTTAGCGATGTATTGATGCCAATTATGGATGGATACGAGCTTTGCAAAAGAATAAAAAACAACCTCGATTACAGCCATATCCCAATAATTTTACTAACGGCGTCAATAAGTTTAAATGCCCGCATTGAAGGGTTAGAGTGTGGAGCTGATGCCTATCTGGAAAAGCCATTTACAACGGAATTGCTTGTAGCCCAAATTGAGAACCTGTTTAAAAATAAAGAAGTAGCCTCTGAGAACTTCATGAATTCTCCATTTACCCACTACAAAACCGTTGCCGTTAACAAAATAGATGAAGATTTTATGAAGGAACTTCATTCAATTATTGTAAAACATCTGTCAGAGTCAAAACTTAGTGTTGAAATGATAGCCAACATTATGGGAATGAGCGTATCAACACTTTACCGGAAAGTAAAAGCCATTACGAAACTGAATACCAATGAATACATTCGTTTGTACCGCTTAAAAAAAGCGGCAGAAATGTTGGCTTCGCGAGAATATCGCATTAACGAAGTATCATATCTTGTTGGTTTTTCATCGCCATCTTATTTTACAACTACATTTCAAAAACAATTTGGTGTATCGCCATCTCAATTTTTAAAACAACAGGTACTGGTTGAAGAGCCTGAAGAAGTTGCAGTTTAAGTTCAAAATTTATTAAAATTCCTCTAAAATGCTCTTTCTATTTTGCCTCAATGGATGATTGTTGTATTTTCACCCCTGATTTTAATGTTCCTGAAAATTCAATAATTACAAACAATAATTTTAAACATAATGTATATAAAGAATAGGTTTAATTTTATGGCAATATACAGGCTATTTGCCCTATTACTCAGTTGTGGATTATTTACGCTGGGAAGTTGCTCTTCGGGTAATGCAAATCAGACAAAAGAACAACAAGAAGTTGCCAACCCAAAAATATTTGTGATTGAAGACGGTGGCACAGGCCAATACCCGGCAATTATTACCGAAGAAAGCAGTCTTCCGGGATTTACAATATACCGGCCACAAGAAATAGAAAGTTTTGCATCAGAAGCAAAGCTACCTGTAATCTTATGGGGAAGCGGAGGCTGCGCTAATACTACTGATGGTCATAAAAACTTTTTAAACGATATCGCATCCAATGGTTATATCATTCTGGGTTCCGGGATATTTGACCACCTTATTAATCACGATGAAGAAATTGCACGTCAAAAAACAACTTCGGCACAATTATTAGAAGCACTTGATTGGATAATAAAAGAAAACAGCGATCCGGAAAGTAAATATTACAATAAAATAGATGTTTCTCAGGTAGCTTCAATGGGTATGTCCTGCGGAGGTGTTCAGGCAATAGAAATATCCGGTGACCCAAGAATTTCGACTACTGTAGTTTGCAACAGCGGAGTGCTTAAAGTACCAACAACCATGGCAGGAATGCCTGATGTGACCAAGGACGCACTGGAGGACTACCATAATCCTGTACTTTATCTTATCGGTGGCCCTTCCGATATGGCTTATGAAAATGCTGTGGATGACTTTGAACGCATTGATAATGTACCTGTGGTAATGACAAACCTGGATGTTGGCCACGGAGGAACCTACAGCCAGCCACATGGAGGAGCATTTACTCCTGTTGCTTTGGCATGGCTTAACTGGCAATTAAAAGGTGACGAGAGCGCCTCAGAAATGTTTCTAGGTGAAAACTGCGTGCTTTGTGAAGATGAACTTTGGACGATCGAATCCAAGAATTTTTAATTACCCAGAACCTACTCAATTCTAAAAACCTGTTTCAAAGTTAAGTTTTAGAAAGTATAGATAATTAAGAACAATGGCTGCTTCAATACTAATATTGGAACAGCCATTGTTGCTAATGCCATATCCTATTGAACTGAGTATAATACTTATTACAAACGCCTCCTATTTTACGACGTTAAACTTTCGCACGTAGTTTTTCTTTCCTGCAGTTGATCGTACAATGTAAAAGCCTGAATCCATGTCGTTACACGGAATTTCAACGTAATGACTTTCTATGTTCAGAAGTGACTTTACCAAAGCACCACCGACCTGGTAAATGTTAATACTGGTAATATATTCGGAACACTCGAGAACCAACCTCTCTTTCACCGGTATCGGAAAGATTGTAAAATTATTATTGGCCTCTGCTTCATCAATCGCGGTTACATTTCCAAACTGATCTAAACATTCAGACGAAGCCTCCGCTTTGACGGAACTCTCTAAAGAAGTAATCCCCATATAATCAATATTTGGCAATCCTTCAGCTCCCGATGATATCAGCGAAATGGGAACATTAGCCTACATGGTGAGCATCTAAGCGGTAAAAAGAACAAACGCCAAACCATCCTATCCAAAGGATTCTCTTCTTTTATTCAATGGCCATATTATTTGGAAATATAACCAATAATACTAAATTTAGCTCGCTGAAGATATAGGGTAGCTCCGATTTTTTGTGCGGCTTTTACCAAAAAGTAAAATCAGCTTGCCTAAAATATTAAAAGATGAAAAACAGATTGATTCTTAGTTTGATTTACTTACTAATCCCTACCTTGTTTTTCGGACAAAACATGAAGTATCAATCATTTGATAATTCAAGATTGAGTCTCGAAGCCAACTCCATACGTTTTTTTCTGCAAGACGAACAAGGCTTAATCTGGATCGGATCGAACAAAGGACTATACAGTTATGATGGCTACCAGTCTTTTCCACATTTCTCACCCGGAAGCGCTGAGAGCAGGATGACAACATGTGGATTATTTTATGAGGATGACTATATTTTATTAGGTACCAATACTGGTCTGCTTAAGTACAATTACAAATACGAAAAGTACGAACCATTTGAAATTGAGCTCTCCAAGGATATAAGAAGCATGATCCATTATGGAAATGACCTTTGGTTAGGTTGCAGCGATGGACTATACAGGTATAATTTCGAGAATGGAATTTTATATGAAATGACCGTGAGTAGGCCTGAAAGCAACTATACCGGGATAATACATGCGCTACTTGAAGACAGAGGATATATATACCTGGAGGCTAATGGATGCTTAGGACGAATTTCGACCGACGATTATAAATATGAGAAAATTGGTAACGATACAACGAGTTGCGGATGGATGGTGAATTCATTTCTGAAGGATGAAAAAAGAGATTGCATCTGGATTGGTGAAGGATCGAATCTCACTAAATACTTCCCTGCTACTAATACCTTCGAAAGGGTATCGGGTTTCCCGGTGGTAAAGACAATGGAGTTTGACAACGACAACAACCTCGTTATTGGCACCGACAACGGACTGTATGTGTACAATGAAAAAGAAACAAAACATTATGTCCATAACGCTCAAAAATCCAACTCTCTTGCCAACAACATTATCTGGAACATATTTAAAGATGATTCAGGCAATATGTGGTTAGGAACCGACTTCGGCATTTCAATGGCCCCGGGACACCTCAGATTTGAGTTTATTCCCATTTTTCAATTTAGCGGAACGAGTGAAGGAAATCAATTCTATTGCATATTTCAGGATTCCAAAAAGAACTATTGGCTTGGTGGCGACAATGGCCTGATAAAAACGAGAGACATTAATTTTGTTGATGAGGAAATCGCATGGTACAAAATGGGAAATACCAAAAACTATATTCCACACAGCCATATTCGCGATATTTTTGAAGACAACGACAACACCCTATGGATTGCAACAGATTATGGCATTGGAAGATATAACTACAGTACAGGACGTTTTTCGAATCATTTTATCCTTAGCAAGGATAGTGCTTTCAATTCAAACTGGTCATACAATATTTTAGAAGACAATTCAAACAATTTATGGATTTCAAGTTTTAATGGAGGAATCTTTAAAATCAGCAAAGATCGACTTCTTGAATCAACCCGCAGAAACGTATCTAACGAGCACTACTCTACTAACGACGGTCTTTCAAGCAACAACATCGACCAAATTGTATTCGACAAAAAGGGTAATATCTGGGCTTTAAATCACAACAGTAAAGTCGACATATTAAATACCTCAACAGGAGAAGCCGTTAACTTCCCTATCCTTGAACATACGGGAGGCAGGGCTCCTAACTTCATAATGGATGATTCTCAAGGCAACATTTGGATTGGGTTCAGGAATGGAGTAGTCCGGATTGACCCGATGAATAGCGAAACAAATATTATCGCATTCGAGGATGCCGACAATGCCCTGGTAATGTCACTCTTACAAGTTGGCAACAACATTTGGGCTTCATCTACTGAAGGGCTTTGGGTGATTGACAAAGATGAATACTCAGTGCATCATATCAGCATCGCCAACCAAATATTTTACAGCTCTTACTACAATAAAGAAGCAAATGAGATACTTCTTGGAGGACCAAACGGAATTGCGGTTTGTTCTCCGGAAATTCTCAACCAGCCAAACGAAAATCAGGAAATTATTGTTTCTTCTATACTCGTAAACGGAGAACGATATATTAATAATGGCGATGAACCAGCTGTTAGATATAATGACAAAATAGAACTACAGCACTTTCAAAACAACCTTGTAATCGAGTTTTCCGACTTGGAATATTCCAAAGAAAACAGGGGCAAAAGCTACGTTTACAAAGTGGATGATGCTGAAAACTGGACAGCGTTGAAAGCGAACGAAAATACTATACTTCTTAACAAACTAAACCCGGGCAATTATAAGATTACAATTGCCGAACGAAAATCGATAAATGCTTCGGCCAATACGCTCAGTTCATTTCAATTAATTATCACCCCGCCCTGGTACAACACAAAACTGGCTCAGGTAATATATGCATTGCTACTCGTCGGCTTAATTGTATGGAGTATTAACTTTTTTATTCAGCGAAACAGATTAAGATTCGAACGTATTGAGCGAGAAAAAACAATTGAACAAACCCGGTTGAAAATCGATTTCTTCACCAACATTGCACATGAATTTAAAACACCCCTGAGTTTGATAATTGCCCCACTAAGCGGTCTCATTCACGATGTAAAAAACAACAAAGAAGAAAAAGATGCCCTGGAAATGATCCAGCAAAATGCACTAAAACTGAATTCGCTTGTACAGCAAGCAATCGAATATTACCGGGATGACAGTAAAATACCTGCCGGCCTTGTTCTTTCAAGAATAGAATTTGTTGAATTCTCAAGAAGCATTCTATCAACTTATGAAGACAACATGAAAGAACGACAGATAGAATTTATTTTTAACTCAAATACGGACAAACTTTTTATTGATATCGACGTGTTAAAGATAGAATCGATTATAAATAACCTCTTATCTAATGCCTGCAAGTTTACCAATAAGGGTGATACCATAATTTTGTCCATAAATTATATTGCTGAGGACAACAACCTTAAAATAAAAGTCTCAGATACAGGAATAGGGATTCCGGAAAAAGACCAGCCTTACATTTTTCAACGCTTTTTCCAGTCACCGTCTAACGGTGGAGGCGAAGGAACCGGTATAGGTTTATACCTTGTAAAGAATTTTGCTGAACTTCATGGTGGTTCTGTAAGTGTGCATTCTAACTACGAAGAAGGGACCTCTGTCATGGTTCAGATTCCGGCTGTTGCAAGTAACATTGCAGAACCAACACCAATTGAAAGCGACAACAATATCCAGTCTGACGAAAAACCACTCATCGTTATTGTTGAAGACAACGTTGCAATAGCAAATTTTATCTACAATATTTTTATTCCGGAGTTTCGCTGTGTTTCTGCCGGCAATGGTAAAAAGGGACTTAAAATATGCAAAGATCTAAAACCGGATGTTATTATCTCAGATATTATGATGCCTGTAATGGATGGACTGGAAATGTGTGAGAGATTGAAAAAAAACGTCTCCACTTCTACCATCCCGATTATACTTTTAACAGCAAAAGACGACAAGGAAACAGAACTGAGAAGTATCAATCTGAAGATAGATGCATTTATTGCAAAACCTTTTGATTCAAGCATATTATACTCCCGGGTAAAACAACTGATTGAAGTAAAACAACAACTCGGAAAAAAAATTAGAATGGAAAAACTCTCAACGCCTGTTAATGGAAATACGGAGGTTTTTTCTGCCGACGAGAAATTTCTTGCACACATTACTCAAATCATTGAAGAACAAATTGACAATCCCGATCTTAACGTTAGCTTCTTGTGCAAAGAAGCTAATATACCTCAAAAACAATTGTATCGTAAAATTAAAAATCTGACCGGGCTAACGGCCGTTGAATATATTAAATCAATAAGGATAAAAAAAGCTGCGATATTTTTATCCAATAAAAACTTCACCATTGCCGAGGTGATGTATAAAGTAGGATTTTCCAACCACTCGTACTTTGCAAAATGTTTTAGTGCTGAATTTGGAAAAACGCCTCGACAGTTTGTCGAACAGTAAGTTATTAACAACCTTAAAGCAAAACACATAAGCCAAAACAACCCATACAACATAGGCAGGGCGATGCAATTTATTTGCTGTTTTTGTCCAAAATATGCTTTTGCACATCGTATGTCTAAATATCTTTGTACTTAAGATAATATTTTAAGCCTTATGAAACGAATAAAACCTATCCTTAGACCACACTTACTGTGTGTTTTATTTCTATCAGTACTATTTATCGCAACATCAAGCTGTAAAAAGCAGGAAGCACCTCCATTTATAATTGGTGCCGACATTTCTTTTGTTCCTCAAAACGAAGCGCGTGGCGGAGCATCCTACACCGATGTTGATGGTGCTGAAAAGAAAATCTGTGAGATAATGGCAAATCACCATTTTAACAACATCAGATTACGCTTATTTGTTAATCCTGATGCCGAAAACGGTTATTCAAGAGGAGGCGGAGGTTTCTGTGGCTTGGAACAAACAATAAAAATGGCCAAACGTGCTAAAGACGCAGGAATGGATGTAACACTTGATTTCCACTACAGCGACACCTGGGCCGACCCTGACAAACAGTATAAACCATCTGATTGGGAAGGACAAACCGGCGAAGAACTTGAAAACAGCTTGTATGAGTATACAAAAATGGCATTAAATGAATTTGTTGCTGCAGGAGCTGCTCCTGATATTATTCAGGTTGGTAACGAAATCAGCCACGGAATGGTTTGGCCCGAAGGAAAACTTCTTGACAATGCCACCGAAGAAAACTGGGCAGGATTAATGGGGCTTTACAATGCAGGTGAAAAAGCATGTCGCGAAGTACTTCCTGATGCAAAATTAATGATTCACCTTGCCTTGGGTGGTGAAAATATTTTATGCCGCGAGTATTTGGATAAAATGATTAAATACGATGCCGAATTCGATATTATCGGATTGTCGTACTACGAAAGATGGCATGAAACATATAACGACCTGAAAACCAACTTGTACGATTTGTCAGCACGCTACAACAAACCAGTATGTATAGCAGAATATGGTGCCAACGCAGAAAATATCAAAATCATTAACGATATTGTACGGTCAGTACCGAACAATATGGGTATTGGAACGATGGCGTGGGAACCGACCGGAACACTTTTCGGCCGCGATGGAAATGCCTCTGAAGAAATTTTTGGCATTTACGACAATATCTACGCACAATACTCAAATCCTGAAACCCAGCCAGCAATTGAGCCTCCATTTGAAAGATCAATTGAAATTGAAACACCTGTAATTGGTGCAGATATTTCGTTTGTACCACAAGAGGAAGCCAGGGGAAAAACATACTCTGATGATGGAGTTGAGAAAGACGTACTCGAGATTCTTTCCGACAATAAATTTAATTATATAAGGCTACGTTTATTTGTTGATCCGGATGCTGAAAACGGATATTCAAGAGGCGGCGGTGGTTACTGTGGTTTAGAAAAAACACTCGAAATGGCCAAACGAGTTAAAGCGTCAGGAATGAAATTCCTGCTCGATTTTCACTACAGCGACACTTGGGCAGATCCGGGCAAACAATATACGCCTGCTTCTTGGGCAAGAAACACTGGTTCAGGCCTTGAAGGACAAGTTTACAGCTATACAGCAGAGGTTGTCGAGCGTTTTATTGCTGAAGGCGTAAGACCTGATATGGTTCAGATTGGAAACGAAATTAACAACGGAATACTATGGCCACAAGGAAAACTTCCTGAAGGAGAAGAAAAAGTAAATTCGGACGAAGAAATGGAAGGTTTCTGCGTATTGTTGCGCTGCGCAAGTGCTGCAGTTCGTGCAACCGACCCAACTATAGCTGTAATGGTGCATATTGCGTGCGGTGGACAAAATCCTGAATCTGTTGCCTTCTACGATAAGATAATCAGCCGTGATGTAAAATTCGATGTTATCGGCCAGTCTTATTATCCTGAATATCATGGTACGCTTGAAGAATTGGAATATAATCTGAATGATCTGGCCGAGCGTTATGGAAAACCAATTTTTGTAGTTGAATATTCTGAAAAAAGAAAAGAGGTTAACGACATCGTTCACAACATTCCAAATGGATTAGGTTACGGAACTTTCATATGGGAAGCCACATCTCCGGGATGGGGAGGCTTATTCGACCGTGAAGGGAACACCAATGAATACATGGATATTTATCCCGAAATCTATTCGGATTACACAAATTAACAGATACTCAGGATATGTGACACTTGTTCGCATATCCTGTTTTTTTAGCCGTTTATTTTCTAATCAATAAAACTTTCAATATGAGCAAAAATTTACTTATCACAGCATTTTTGTCACTGGCATTTCTATGTCAGGTTGCTAGTGCTCAAAACAAGGCCCGCCAGGTATATTCGATGGATCAGGACTGGAGTTTCTATTTGGGAGACGAACCGGAAGCCTACAAAACCAACTTTAGCGACAACAGCTGGAGAACATTAGATGTTCCGCACGACTGGAGTATTGAAATTCCTTTAGATGCAGATGCTCCAGCAAGGGGAAGCGGTGGTTTTGCCGTTACCGGAATAGGATGGTACCGTAAAACATTTACGATGCCCGCACTAAAAACCGATCAACAAGTTCGTATCGAATTTGACGGCGTTCACATGCGTAGTGAGGTTTGGATAAACGGACAATCACTTGGTAAACGCCCAAGCGGATACGTTAGTTTCGGATATGATCTTACACCTTACTTAACCAAAGGGGAAAATACAATTGCTGTTAAGGTTGACAACTCTCTTCAACCTAACTCCCGTTGGTACACCGGATCAGGGATATATCGTCACGTTCGTTTGGTTATTTCCAATCCTCTCCATATAAAGAAATGGGGAGTTTATGCAACAACCCCTGAGGTTTCGGAAGAAAAAGCAATTGTGAATGTAAAAACAGCTGTAGTAAATGCTGCCTCACAAGATCAGAATGGAAGTATAATGGCCACAATAACCAACGCCGAAGGTGCTGAAGTTGCACGCTCTCAAGCCTGGTTTAAGGTTGGCAAAGGGGCTGAAACAGAAGTACAACAAGAGATAAAAGTTACAAATCCGAATTTGTGGGATTTGGAATCGCCATACATGTATAGTTTAAACACAATTGTTTTAGACGCAAACGGAAAACAAGTTGATGAGTTAACCACTCCTATTGGAATTCGCGAAATTGTATACGATGCAAATAAAGGGTTCTTGCTTAACGGCAAAAACGTTAAAATGAAAGGTGTAAACCTTCACCACGATGGAGGACCTGTTGGGGCTGCTGTACCTGCACAGGTTTGGGCACGCAGATTCCAAATCTTAAAAGACGGAGGTTGCAACGCAATACGTACGGCGCATAACCCAATGGCACCTGAGTTTTATGATTTATGCGACCAGATGGGAATATTGGTGATGAATGAAGCTTTGGATGAATGGCAAATAGGAAAAGTAGACCAGGGAATCAATAAGTTTTTTGATGAATGGTACGAAAGAGACGTAACTGATTTTATTCATCGCGACAGAAACCATCCTTCTGTAGTAATGTGGAGTGCCGGTAACGAAATCAGGGAGCAACCCAAAGAAGAAGGGTACAAAGTTCTCGAACAACTGGTAGAAATTTTTCACAGAGAAGATCCAACACGTCCGGTTACTGCAGGTTGCGATAACATTGCTGCCGACGGGGGTTCAACAACATTAGAGTTTCTTGAAGGTATGGACATTGTTGGTTATAACTATGTCGACCGCTGGCGTGAACGTACCGAATTAATGTACAGTATCGATCACCATGCCCATCCAGATTGGCTGATGGTTTCAACCGAATCAGGTGGTTTGGGCGGAAACAGAGGCTCGTATTTTATGGGTAGCGATCCTGATGTAGTTAATCCAAGATACAATACCAACATGATTCCAATAGAACAACGTTGGAAATTTACCACCATGTACGACTATGTAATTGGAGATTTTATGTGGACAGGTATCGACTATTACGGCGAAACTTTCCGATACCCAAGCAGGGGTGCATCTTCTGGTATCATCGACAACTGTGGTTTCCCAAAAGACGGATACTATTTCTTCCAGAGTCATTGGGACAAAGATGGCGAAGCAATGATTCATTTATTCCCGCACTGGAACTGGGAAGGACGCGAAGGCCAGATAATGCCGGTAATTTGTTATTCGAACTGCGAGGCCATTGAACTTTTTGTTAACGGTAAATCTTACGGCGAAAAAAGGATGGAATTTCCACGTCAGGGGATGACTGAACGTTGGGCGCATTACGATAAACCTCAGGTAAATCCAACCACAGGAGATCTTCATGTTTCATGGGATGTGGCTTATGAACCGGGAACAATAAAGGCAGTAGGAAAAAGAAATGGTGAAATTGTGGTTGAACAAGAATTGTTTACTTCCGGAGCACCTGCAAAAATTCGTTTAATAGTAGATCGTTCTACCATTACAAACAGCCCCGACGATGTGGCACATTGTACAGTAGAAATACTTGACGCCAACGGACATATTGTTCCTACAGCCGATAACATGATTAAGTTTGAAATTAAAGGAGATGCTGAAATAATTGGTGTTGAAAATGGAAATATGGGTGATGTTTCTATGGTAAAAACAAATGAACGCAAAGCACATAATGGCTTGTGTTTGGCAATAATTCAATCCGAAAAAGCAGGAAAAATAAAGGTAAAAGCTACTTCAGCAGGTTTGGAAAGTGCTGCTGTTGATATTGAAATTGAAAAGGTAGAACTTATGCCTTCATTGTAATTTCAACTATTAAATAACTAAGATTGAAATGAACATGATTTTCATCTTATGCCATTAAAAACAAAAAATCTTATTGAGATGAAATATATACCTAAAATCTTACTGCTGGCTATGTTTGCAGTAAGTTTTGTTTCACCCCGGGCTTTTGCGGGAGATTGGGTAAATTTTAACAACGGATGGAAGTTTACAAAAGGAAATCCGGCAAATGCCAATGCTGTAAATTTTGATGACTCAGCCTGGGAAAGCGTAAAGGTTCCTCACGATTGGGCAATTACAGGTCCTTTCGATCCGGATGGAAACGGGGGTACCGGAAAACTACCCTGGCAGGGAGAAGGATGGTATCGGAAAACTTTTGATGTAAATGCAGCCGATCAGGGAAAGGTGGTTTACCTTAAGTTTGACGGAATCATGTCGTCGCCAAAAATATATGTAAACGGTAAACTGGCCGGCGAATGGGACTATGGTTACAGTACTTTTTATCTTGATGTTACCGAGTTTGTAGACTTTGGCGAAGAGAATACTGTTGCTGTTTATGTCGACACCAGAAACCATGGAAGTCGTTGGTATCCCGGGGCAGGAATGTACCGAAAGGTTGAAATGATGGTTAGCGACAAAGTTCACGAAGAGATTTGGGGAAGCTACATCACAACTCCTGTGGTAAAAGAAGCTTATGCCGAAATGCGGGTGCTTACCAATATTAAAAACAAGAATTCAAACGATCAGCAGGTTACTGTTGTTGCTACCGTTATCAGCCCGAATGGAAATGAAATTAAAAATTTCAGATCAAAGGAAGAAACGGTTCCGGCTAATAGCGAACATGAATTTGATTCGTGGATGACCATTACAAGACCAAGCCTTTGGGATCTTGAAAATCCGGTTTTATATACTGTAAGAACCGATGTTATTGTAGATGGAGAAGTTGTAGATTCAAACGAATATCCGTTTGGATTCAGAACTTTTGAATTTACAGCCGATGACGGTTTCTTCTTAAATGGCAAACATGTACAAATTAAGGGGGTAAACCTTCATCATGACCATGGGCCACTGGGAGCAGCATTTAACACACGGGCCATGGAACGCCAGATTGAGATCATGCAGGAAATGGGCTGTAACGCCATTCGTACAAGCCATAACGTTTGTGCACCCGAACTCGTTGAGCTTTGCGACAAAATGGGAATGCTCGTTTTTAATGAAGCTTTCGATAAGTATGATAACAAAGCCGATATTACTCCGGAAACCGATTTTTACGAATTTGGCGAACGCACCATTAAAAACTTTGTAATGCGCGACCGAAACAGTCCATCGGTTATTATCTGGAGTGTTGGTAACGAAATGGGCGATATTCAGGGCAATTCAAATTATGGATTGAAACGATTGGCTGCCATGGTTGGATTTGTTAGAAAATACGACATCACGCGTCCGGTAACAATGGGTAGTGATCAAAATCAAAACGCCTACTGGAGACACTTCGAATATTACGACATACATGCATACAACTACAGTCAGCGCTGGTTGCCTGCCAGAACAATGGAGCCTGAAAAAGGTCTTGTTATCAGCGAATCAGCATCGACGTATAGTACCCGGGGGTATTACGACATAAACATTCCGGAAGATTTCTTAACACCCGATGAACAAAGAAATCCAAGTACATATCTTGAAAATGTTCCAAAAACAACAATTAATCCGGTAGAGGAAACTACAAGACGCAGAACAGGTGGTTTTGGTGGCGGACGACCAGCAAATGAGAGAACCCAGGTAAGCTCTTATGACGTGGAAGCTCCGGGATATGCAGAACTTCCGGACGAAGATTTCTTATGGCAGGACAATGATTCCTACATCTCTGGGGAGTTTGTGTGGACCGGTTTTGATTACATTGGTGAACCTTCACCTGTTCGCTCTTCGCGCAGTTCTTATTTTGGAATTGTAGATTTGGTCGGTATTCCTAAAGACAGGTTTTATCTGTATCAGAGCCGATGGAGACCGGATTATGATATGGTTCATATCCTGCCTCACTGGAACTGGGAAGGTCATGAAGGAGACACTGTTCCTGTGTTTGTTTATACCAATGGCGACGAAGCAGAATTATTCCTGAACGGAAAATCCTTGGGCAAAAAAGCTAAAAAACCGCAGTCGCTGGTTTCAAAAGAACGCTACCGCCTTATGTGGATGGACGTGGTTTACGAGCCCGGTGAGTTAAAAGCTGTTGCTTATAAAGAAGGTGAAGTTATTGGTGAGGCTGTTGTAGAAACTGCAGGTGAACCTCATTCAATTAAACTTACTGCCGACAGAACCACAATTAACGCCGACGGCAACGACTTAAGTTATATAATGGTTGAAGCATACGACAAGGATGGAAACCTTTGTCCACTTGCCGAAAATATGATTAATTTTGAAATTGACGGACCGGGAGAAATTGCCGGTGTTGGTAATGGAAATCAGCAATCGCTTGAACCTTTTGTGGCCAACTACCGGAAGCTTTTTTATGGAAAAGCAATGTTAATTGTAAAATCGATAGATGGTGCTCCCGGTAAAATTAAAGTTATTGCAACCTCAGAAGGGATGAAAGATGCGAATGCAGAACTTTTGAGTGAATAAAAAAGAATTTGAATTTAAGGATTAGCGGAACAGAAATAAAATTCTGTTCTGCTAATTTTTTACACAAATAAATTTGGCGTTAAAAGGGACAATATCCTGAAAATACAACCGATGATATTGAAATAAATATGGCAGAACATATGCCTTCGTTATAAACTTAATTATTATAAAACAAAAATGAAACAACTAAATAAGATCTTACTTTTAGTGATTCTTATCGTAAGTACTGCAACAATGAGCAGTTTCGCGGGAGATTGGGTAAATTTTAACAACGGATGGAAGTTTACAAAAGGAAATCCGGCAAATGCCAATGCTGTAAATTTTGATGACTCAGCCTGGGAAAGCGTAAAGGTTCCTCACGAT
>DASQBW010000572.1:0-4010 GCA_035635015.1 Draconibacterium sp.
CTTTTGCCGTGGCCGTAGCCGTTAAGGCCACAATTGGTGATTTTCCTATCTCTTCTACGATTGGTTTTATTCTACGGTATTCCGGTCTGAAATCGTGCCCCCACTCCGAAATACAATGCGCCTCATCGATGGCATAAAATGAAATTTTTATCTGCTTCAGAAATTCAATGTTCTCTTCTTTAGTCAGAGATTCCGGTGCCACGTACAGCAATTTTGTTATTCCAGCCAACACATCTTCTTTCACTTGCGTTATAGCCGCTTTTGATAGTGAAGAATTTAAGAAATGTGCAACGCTGTCCTCTGCATGTGTGCCCCGTATCGAATCTACCTGGTTTTTCATCAGGGCAATCAATGGTGAAATAACAATTGCTGTCCCATCAAGAATTAGAGCCGGTAATTGATAAATCAATGATTTTCCGCCACCTGTTGGCATTAACACGAATGTATTTTTACCATCAAGAACATTATTAATTGCCTCCTCTTGCTGCCCTTTAAAACGGTCAAAACCAAAAAAGTACTGCAGCCTTTCTGCCAATACAACTTTTTTATTCATAAATTCTTCCCCCAAATATCTGAAGCACTAAGCAATTTCTAAATTATTAAAAGTAAGCAAAATGGCAATACGTTTTAATAAAATTTATATTTTAACAATTCAAGTGTTTACCTCTGATTAATATTTAAACGAAAAGTTTAAGCAAACATATAGTAAAGATTAAAATTCCTAATGAAAAAAATGATATACATTTGTGAAGTTTTTTTTGAAAGCAAAATACATGAGCGAAGAACAAACAACCAAAAAAAAAGCAGAAAAAAACAAATCCAATGAGATGTCCTTTCTCGAACACCTGGAAGAACTTCGCTGGCATATTATCAGGTCGGCTGCAGCCATAATGGTTTTTGCCGTTGTAGCCTTTGTATTAAAAACCTTCATTTTCGATGTTGTTATTTTAAGTCCCAGGATGCCTGATTTCTGGACCAACAGGATGTTTGCCAAACTTGGCGACCTTATTGGATCAGACTCTGTAAAAATTAATCAGGTTCCGTTAAAAATGCAAAGCATTAAAATTGCAGGCCAGTTTTCAACGCATATTATGGTATCCATTATTGCAGGATTTGTACTGGCATCACCTGTAGTTTTTTACGAATTCTGGCGATTCATAAAACCTGCATTATACGAAAACGAACGAAAACATGCCGGCGGTGCAGTTTTTTTCACATCTGTTCTGTTTTTATTGGGTGTGTTATTTGGTTATTATTTAATTGTGCCTCTTTCGATACATTTTTTGGGCACGTACCAGGTAAGCAGCGAAGTTGAAAATACCATTAATCTGCGATCGTATATCGGATCGGTTACATCCATTTCGTTAGCCGCCGGTGTAGTATTCCTCATACCTATTTTTTCCTACTTTTTAAGCAAGGTTGGTTTGCTCACTCCTCAATTTATGAAAACATACCGTCGACATGCATACATAGTAATGTTATTGCTGTCTGCCATTATTACTCCACCTGATATTTTCAGCCAGATTATGGTCTGTTTCCCGCTGGTCTTCCTATATGAGATTGGCATTTTCATTTCGCGCCACGTGGTTAAAAAACGTGAAAAAGAAATGGAAGCCATGTAATTCAATCAAAAATTGCCGTTATTTGAATCATTATGATACTTCGAGCAGAAAATATAGTTAAGAAATACAGAAAAAGAACTGTAGTAAAAGGTGTTAGTTTTGATGTTAAACAAGGGGAAATTGTAGGCTTGCTCGGACCAAACGGAGCAGGAAAAACAACTTCCTTTTATATGATTGTTGGACTAATCCAACCTTTTTCCGGAAAAATCTTCCTTGATAACGAGGAAATAACAAAGCTGCCGGTGTACAAACGGGCACAACGCGGAATAGGTTACCTGGCCCAGGAAGCATCAGTTTTTCGTAAGCTCAGCATTGAAGACAATTTAAGAGCAGTATTGGAAATGACCGATTACTCAAAAGAATACCAAAAAGAAAAACTGGAAACTTTACTCGACGAATTTAGCTTGCAACACATCCGCAAAAGCAAGGGTATTCAGTTGTCAGGTGGAGAACGCCGACGTACTGAAATTGCCAGAGCACTGGCCATCGACCCAAAATTTGTTCTGCTTGATGAACCGTTTGCAGGGGTAGACCCGATTGCGGTGGAAGACATCCAGCAAATTGTAATGAAATTAAAAGAAAAAAATATCGGTGTACTGATAACTGACCACAACGTACATGAAACACTGCGAATTACCGACCGCTCCTATCTTCTGTTTGAAGGGAATATACTAAAAGCAGGCACGGCCAACGAGCTGGCAGCCGATGAGGATGTGCGACGAGTTTACCTTGGTCAGAACTTCGAATTGCGCTAAATATTATTTTCTCATTTTTTTCATTTTTTTATTTGCAGTTTAAAAAATGTTTCTTTCCTTTGCAGCGCTAAAATAAAAACGGCACTTTAAACGAAAAGCAACCGTATTTTAGCAAATAAAAATCCTGTAAAAATTTGGTTGATTTCAAAAATGAAGTATTTTTGCAATCCCAAAATTATGGGAGTTAACAGGAAGGCCCGTTCGTCTAGGGGTTAGGACGCCAGGTTTTCATCCTGGTAGCAGGGGTTCGAATCCCCTACGGGCTACTAATTTTTTAAAAGAGAAAAACGACAAAATGGCACATCATAAGTCAGCATTAAAAAGAATTCGTCAAGACGAAAAAAAGAGGGTACACAACAAGTACTACGCAAAAACAACGCGTAATGCGATTAAAGAGTTGCGTAATGCTACTGATAAAGCTGAAGCAGAAAAAATGTATCCTTCAGTTGTGGCTATGATTGATAAACTTGCAAAACGCAATATCATTCATAAAAACAAAGCTGCCAATTTAAAATCGAAATTGACCGTGAAGGTGAATTCATTGTAAGCAGATAAAAACCACATCATATAAAAAAACCTCTCCGAGTTCCGGAGAGGTTTTTTTTGTGTTTCAAATTCCCATATGTTCTGTAACTATTATTTACTGTTTCAGAAAATCACTAATTATGATTAATTTTAGGAAAGAACACCAGGCAAATGGGAGACTACAAAAAACTAAATATAAAAGATTGGGCAGTTGAAGATCGTCCGCGCGAAAAACTGCTTAGTAAAGGTCCAAGATCATTAACCGACGCCGAACTTATCGCCATATTAATTGGCTCAGGCAACCTCAACGAAACTGCGGTTGAGCTCTCAAAGCGTATTTTGGCATCTGTAAACAATAACCTAAACGAGCTGGGCCGAAAGGACATTGATTTTCTTAAAAACTTTAACGGTATAGGCGATGCCAAGGCCGTAACAGTTGCTGCAGCGTTGGAACTCGGGAAGCGCAGAAAGGATGCGAATGTATTTGATAAGAAACAAATTACCGGAAGTAAAGATGCTGCCGAATTCTTTCAGCCATTGCTGGGCGATTTAAACCACGAAGAATTTTGGATATTACTACTTAACCGGGGAAACCGTATAATCGATTCATTTATGGTCAGCCAGGGAGGTATTTCCGGAACAGTTATAGACGTTCGACTTATTTTAAAAAATGCGCTCGAAAAAATGTCAAGTGCCATAATCCTCTGTCACAACCATCCATCGGGAACTATGCAGGCGTCAAACGCCGATCTCAATATTACAAAAAAAATAAAAAATGCAGCTGAAATTATGGACATTGCTGTGCTCGATCATATTATAATCGGGCAAAACAACTACCTGAGTTTAGCCGATGAGGGGATGTTAAATTAATAATTCGAACAAAATGGTACTTTTTTATTCCGACACGATTAACCCACGAATTGAATACATCGGACGATTAATCTTCGAAAATATCTTAAAAACGGAGATTATATTTACTCAAAACTCGGATGAATTTCGAAAGACAAATTTACCAAAAGTCAATTATTCTTACGACAAATTTGACAATGAATTTTATATAAAACCACATAAACTCATTTTTCAAAATGCATTGATAAAACCTTCAATC
>DASQBW010000573.1:0-8679 GCA_035635015.1 Draconibacterium sp.
GTGTTAATGTACTGGCCATCGATTTTTATGTTTCTCCCAACCGGATTCTCGCTGCCAAACAATTTTTCGGCCATGGTTTTGGAAATAGCCACGCTCCCACTATTTTTTAAAACTTCGTCGGCACCTCCCTGTATAAGCGGAAAACTAAAGTTTTTAAAAAAATTATCGTCGGCATAGTAGAAGTCATCAATAGTAAAAGCCTCCTCATTAACAGTTTTGCCATCGGCAGTAACAACCATACTTGATAGAGGAATCAGCCGGGTAAACGATTCAACTTCGGGCACTTCTTCTAATGCTGTTGGTCCCTGCGCCGAGAAACTATAAGGACTTTTATAAGCATCTTCTCCTTCTTCCTGCGCATCAATAACCACGCGATACAGATCGTTACGCGAACTTTGAAATGAATCATAGCTTCGTTCAAAAAACACATACGAATAGATTAAAAATGCTGAAGCCATACTCACCGATAATCCCAATAGAATTACCAGGAAATGAGTTTTTTGATTTTTGAGGCTTCGTATTGCCTGAAGTAGAAATATTCTGATCATTGTTTTTATTCCTTTGGTTTCTATTCGTATCGAAGTGCTTCAACAGGATTCCGTGTAGCTGCCCTCCAACTCTGCCAGCTAACCGTTAGTAAAGCAATCCCCAATGCAAGCACGCCTGCCAAAACAAATATCCACCAGCTTAAAGTTGTTTTATAGGCAAAGTTTTCAAGCCATTTATTCATCGCAAACCAGGCAACAGGTGTAGCAATTACGAAGGCAACAGCTACCCATTTTATAAAGTCTTTGTTGAGCATTGTGAGTATTTCAGAGACTTTGGCTCCGTTTACTTTGCGGATGCCTATCTCTTTTACCCGGTTTTCTACCATATTTAAAACCAGTCCCAACAATCCAAGGCAGCATAAAAATATGGCCAGGCCCGCAATAATACTTATCGAATCTGCCAGCTTTTGTTCCTTTTGGTATTGCTGTGCTATTAAATCGTCGTAAAACTGGTAATTGAAAGGGTATTCGGGGAAAAACTCTGTCCACGATTTTTCGATGGAAGATAACGTTCTGGGTATGTTTGCTCCGTTTACCCGAAATGTTACATTGGAAATATAATCTCCAGCAGGTCGAAACATTACACCGCTTATTTCCTCGTGCATCGACATGCTGTTAAAATCCGCCATTACGCCAATAATTTGATTATCTGCTATTTGTTCATTGAGAGGCTCTTCTAAACCACACTCTCTTGCAAGTTTTTCGGTTATTATGCATACATTTCTATCAGAATTATAAAAATTTCTGCCTTCAACCAATTTCATGTTTAGTGTGTTAAAAAAATTAGTATCACAATTAATATGATTGTATTTCACTTCGTACCCATTAACCTCATGATTACTGTATGAATAAATTTCAAGCGGTACCCCGTCCGATAAACTCAATTTCAGGATATTCGGATTTTTCAATAACTCGCTTGCGTACGTTTTTATAGTTTGCGGATTTTTCACTGAATAATGAATGTCCTGTTTGATCAAATAAGTCGTTTCAAATCCGGGATTTTTATTTTTCATGTAATCGATTTGTTTAAAAACCATTAGCACAGAAGCAATTAAAGCAATAGTCGCTGTAAATTGAAAAATCAGCAAGAATCTTGAAAAGGAGCTGAGTCGTATTTTCCCGGCAACCTTGCCCTGAAAAAGGCTGATTGGATTGATTCCTGAAAACAACCATGCCGGATACAAACCAATGAGAAGAAAAAGAAGAACAATTAAACTAATAAACGGGACTAAATAAGTAAAATTGGAAAGAATATCCAGTTTGATTTCTGAATCGATTAAATGATTAAAATAGGGTAATAAAGTAACCGATAAAATAACAGCGATACCAAAAGACAATAAGAGTACCAATCCTCCCGATAAAGCATATTGTCTGAACATATTATTCCGATGAGCGCCATTAACTTTAAGAATACTGACGGTTTTTGATTCCGTATTCAGGTTCGATAAACTCAAATTAATATAGTTAATTCCTGCAATAATTATAACGATTAGTGTAATCGAAAGCAGGAGCCAGAGCAAGGGTTTATTTATATGACTAACACCGGCATCGCGATATGTGTTGTTAGAGAAAATATCTGAAAGAGGCTGCATCTCGATGTATGGTGTAAAACTATACCACGGGAAATTATATGTTGACTTTATTTGAGCAGCAACACTGGTTGTATCCGCCTTTTTATTCAACAACAAATAATAGCTAAAAAGCTTCACTTCCCAACGTCCGTTCTGATTCGCAAAATTACCACCACTCCAGGGCAAATTTTCAGTATAAAGCGAAATGATTGCATCAGATTTGAAATGTGATTTCTGTTCTATATCAGCCACAACTCCTGAAACATAAGCTGTTGTAACCATATTAATTTTAACAGGCTTCCCAAGCGGATCTTCCTTCCCGAATAATTTTTCTGAAAGTGATTTTGACAATACTATTTTGTTTGGTGCATTTAAAAGGTGCTGCTTTGAACCTGATAAAATGGTATAATCAAACAGATCGAAAAAAGTTGAATCGGCAATAACAAGGTTGTCAATTTTTTGTACGATGTCTTCCGAAGTTAACATCGAACCAAATACGTTCAAGCGACAAGCTTTATCTATTCCTGTTACTGTGCTCAATAAGGTGTTATAATACTGATCGTCGAGCCTTACCTGGTTTTTCGGCGTATTTACCAGCCTGTAAATTCTGCTATAATTGCTTTGATATTTATCGGAACTAATTTCATAAGCATAATATGCCGAGCTTAGAACAACCAATGCCAGGCACACAGAAAGGCTGACAACAGAAAAGATCAGAAATCGTTTTTGTCTTAAAAGAATACGGACAACTAGTTTTAACAGGTTTTTCATAGTAGTGAATTTGTTTTTATTCGTATCGAAGTGCTTCAACAGGATTTCTTGTAGCCGCCCGCCAATCTTCAACTACAACAGAATCTCTCCCATTTCCTTCTTCACCTCTTCGGTAATGATCATACCATCGAACAGGTTTACAACGCGGTGGGCAAATTCAGAGTCGTGCAGCGAGTGGGTAACCATTACAATGGTAGTTCCTTCGCGGTTAAGTTCGGTAAGCAGGTTCATTACTTCCAGGCCGTTTTTCGAGTCGAGGTTACCGGTTGGCTCATCGGCAAGAATCAGCTTGGGATTTGCAACTACGGCACGGGCAATGGCCACACGCTGCTGCTGACCACCGGAAAGTTGTTGCGGAAAGTGTTTTTTACGATGGGCAATTTTCATACGTTCCAGCACTTTTTCTACCATCTCTTTGCGCTCGCGGGCTTTTAGTTTCAGATAAATCAATGGTAATTCCACATTCTCGTAAACATTCAGTTCGTCAATCAGGTTAAAGCTCTGAAAAACAAAGCCAATGTTTCCTTTCCGAAGCAAGGTGCGGTTTCGTTCTTTCAATTTTCCTACCTCTTCACCATCGAAATAATATTCACCGCCGCTGGGATTATCCAGCAAACCGATAATATTCAACAGCGTAGATTTACCACAACCCGAAGGTCCCATAATGGCCACAAATTCACCTTTTTTTACATGCAGGTTTACTTCGTTTAGTGCACTGGTTTCAATTTCTTCCGTGCGAAATACTTTTGTAAGGTTTTCAGTTTTTATCATTTTATATTTGTTTTGTTGTTTAATCAATTTGGTAAGTGCAGAGGGCGTGGCGCATGGCGAAAAAGGCATGAATTATATACCATCTCATTTTGCCTTACGCTGAGCTCCTTTCACTCCGTGCTATGCGCTCAGAATCTTCTTTCTGAAATTTGTTATTTTTCTACTCAATTTATCCATATCATCCAATTTTCTATTTAGCTCTTCTTCGGAAATAAATTTTCTGCGATAAGCGACATAGGTAATGTTGACTGTTTCAAAAACTGAACGCCGTGCAAACTTCAGGAAATTAGCAAAATCCTTATCAGAAAAAGAACCGGCACCTTCAGCAATGTTGTTAGAAATACTTAATGATGCTGCCCTTAATTGTTCGGCTGCTCTATAATGTTTTGCCTGTTCCAGGATTTCTGCTAAATCATAAAGCTCATCGTTTAATATGATAGCTTCTTTCCTGATGTCTAGATCCATAAACCTAAAATGTGCCATATCGAAAATTTTTAATTCAAAACATTATCCGAACTTATCAGCTGCTCTCCTCTTCGCTTAGCGCTTTTCGCCATGCCCTCTGCGCCTACTTGAAAACAATCCGATCATTGTCGCCAAACAAATCATAGCTTGAAGTTATCACTTTTTCGCCGGGCGTTAATCCTTCCAGCACTTCGTAGTACTGGGGATTCTGTTTACCGATTCGGATACTTCGTTTTTCGGCCTCTGCTCCGTTATCATTCAGCACATAAACCCACTGGCCACCGGTACTTTGAAAGAAGCCGCCTTTTGGAATCAGTACTGCTTTTTCGGGTTGTCCCAGCTGCAATTTTGTATGGTAGGTTTGACCCGTGCGGATGTTATCCGGCTTGGCTCCTTCAAAAACCATATCAATTTCGAACTGGCCTTCGCGCACTTCGGGATATACTTTTTTTACCGTTAAATTATAATTTTCGCCAGCACGCTCAAACGATGAACTGAGTCCATGGCGCACCCGGTCGATGTAATGCTCATCTATAAGTGCATTAATTTTAAAGTCGGTTAAGATGTTCACCATTCCAATTCGCTGTCCGCGCCCTATAGATTCACCAATTTCGGCGTTCAATAATCCTAATTGGCCATCCTCAGGCGCTTTTACATTCAAGTTGTCCAACCTCAGGCGCGCCATTGCCAGGTTATTGCGCATATTTTCCAGGCTCTCGTCCATGTTTTTCTTTTGGTTGGCACGGAAAATTGAGTCCTGTTCAAACTTCAGGTATGTAAGTTCCTTTTCTTTTAAGGTAAGATCGTAATCTTCTTTTGCCTTCAGATACTCTTCACGGGCAATCAAATCGTCGTCGTACAATGCTTTATATTGTTTGTATTTCCGTTCGGCCTGTGTTACCTGAAGATCGATTTGCAATTTGGCTCGTTGATTACCAATCTGCTGTTGCTCAATGGCAATTTGCGTATTCCGAAGCTCGTTTGAATGGTAAGCCATGTTCGATTCACTGTTCATTATGGTGGTATTCAGGTCGTTGTTTTTCAAACGAAGAATAACATCTCCTTTTTTTACCATCTCTCCTTCTTCAATAAAGATCTCTTCCACTTTTCCTCCTTCTTCCACATCAAGGAAAATGGTAGTAATGGGCTCCACCTGACCGATTACGGTAATGTAATCGTTAAACTCTCCGTCGGCTACGGTACTTATAGTCAGTTTATCTTTCTCGGCCCGAAATACCGAACCGTTGCTTCCAGTCACCACTTTATACAACAGAAAGGCAAATGCCAATCCGCCAACAATCCAGATAATGTGTTTGGCTTTTAAACCTTTCTTCTTTTCAATTTTTTTATCCATTCCCATGATATACCTGCTTTGAGCATGGAGCAGAGGGCAAAGCGCCGTGCTTCCTATAATATGTTTTATTTTATTCCTACTATATAGTCATTGTTCATTGGTTTTCTTCCTAATGACCAATGTCTAATGACTTTCCTTCAACTCCCAGAACCGCTGTCCCCGGTAAAACTGTAACATTTTCATTTTTATTTCCCATTGCGTGCGCGAACGTAAAACTGAACTTTGAGTATTTGCCAACCGGTTTTTAGCAATGTAGTAATCGTTAATATCAATCAGTCCCTGGTCGAATTTCTTTTCTGCAGCCTGAAATGCCAGCTCATCAACCTCGGTGCTTTTTAGATATTGACTATGCTCTTTATACAAAGCTTCCAGCTCGGTAAGGTTGTTTACCATCTCGAAATATAGCTGTTGCCTTTCGTCGTTGATTCTATTTTTGGCACTTTCCAATTCGAGTTTGGCCATTTTTACTCCTGAACGGTTCGCCCAACGATTAAACACCGGGATACTCAGACTCGCCCGAAGAGATTTACCCATATTGTTTTTCCACTGGTCTTTAAACCCAATTGTATTCCCGTTTTCATCGGTATAAGTTTCGTAGAATCCTGTACCTACCGAACCACCGGCGTAAAGCGACGGATAAAGATTTGAACGACTTAATGCCAGACTTTTTTCGGTAGCCTTTACTCCTGCTTCAATAGATTGATAATAGGGAGACCAGCCAATGAATTGTTCAAAAAGTTGACGTGGCTGGTTTACCTTTTCACTAAACACAGTTGAAGGCTTATCAATCAACGCCATTTCATCCACCGAAACAATGTTCATAAGCTGTTTTAATTTCAACTCGGCTGTCTCAATTCTATTTTCAATTTGAATTCTGTTAAGCTCTTCGCGTTCCAGATTGGCCCGCATCTCCAGCAAGTCGGTTTTGGCTTGTAAGCCCACTTCCACTTTCTTTTCTGTTGTTTTCAAACTTAGCTTCGAGGCTTCAACCTGCTCGTTGGCAATTTCCAGCATTCCCTTATAATAAACCACATCGTAAAACGCCACCATCACATTAAACGCCAAATCGTCGGATGCATTAATGCGGTTATATTCTGATACCCGTTCCCTGAACTTTTGATATTTAATTTGATTCTGCATACGAAATCCTTCAAAAACGGTAATAGAGGAAGACAATCCATAAGAGTTGGAAAAAAATTGTGTGTTAATATAGGAGTTGTCACTGGGATTAACAGAACGTCCAAAACTTAAACCTGCACTTGTTGATGCACTTACACCGGGCAATAAATTCCTTTTTGATTGTTGCAGGTTCTCTGATGCCAGTTTTTCTGAAATCTTGTAATCTTTTAAATTAATGTTGTTCTCAATGGCGTAGGAAATACATTGGTTCAGTGTCCACTGTTGTTGACCCTGAACCGTGTTTCCGATGAACAAATAAAAAATTATAAAGAGAACTATTCGTATTTTATTCATATTCTGAAATTTCATCTCAGTTGGTGTGCCATAATAATGCCACAAAGCTATGTTGCTGATAATATACGGTTTACAATTCATCATTTATCAACTCCGTTAAAATTATTTACAGAATAATGTAAAATATTTTTACAGTTGATTGGAATTGGTTTGGGCTTCGTCTACTTTTGATCCATCAATTCCAAAATCGATTGTCATTTCGAATGCCATGAGAAATCTGTTTCTTCATTATTAAATTGGAAGAGATTTCTCTGCATTCCTCCTTCGAAAGGACAACAATAATGTTCACTATGCCTAAAGGAAACATCTTAATAGTAGACGACAACAAGAGCATCATCAGCACTCTGGAAATTTTGCTGGGACAGGAATTTGATTCGGTAAACGGGATTACAAATCCGAACTGTATACCCGAAGAATTGCGCTCCGGAAACTACAATGTGGTGATTTTAGACATGAATTTTCAAGCCGGAATAAACACCGGAAACGAAGGCTTATACTGGCTCGATCAGATAAAAAAGGGTTATCCCGATATTTCGGTGGTTCTGATTACTGCCTACAGCGAAGTGGAACTGGCTGTAAAAGCGCTGAAACAGGGAGCCACCGATTTTGTGCCCAAACCCTGGGACAATAGTAAACTGCTGGCAACGGTTAAAGCCGCTGTTCAGCTTAATTTTTCGAAGACAGAAGTTGGAAAACTCAGGCAAAAAGAAGCCGGATTAAAACAGGAACTTAACCGCGATCAGAAATTTATTATCGGTTCGTCGCAACAACTTACGCAAGTAATGAACATGGTGCGCAAAGTGGCAAAAACCAACGCTAATATTCTTATTACCGGCGAAAACGGTACGGGAAAAGAACTGATCGCCCGCGAAATACACCGCCTCTCGCAGCGCCGTAACGAAGTAATGGTAAGTGTTGACATGGGGGCCATTAGCGAAACACTTTTTGAAAGCGAACTTTTTGGCCACGTAAAAGGTGCTTTTACCGATGCCCGGGAAAACCGCGCCGGTAAATTTGAAACAGCTCATAAGGGAACGCTATTTCTCGATGAAATCGGAAATCTTTCCTTTCACTTGCAAGCCAAATTACTGGCTGCTATACAAAACCGCGAATTTATGCGATTAGGTTCGGATAAGCCTATTCCGGTTGATATACGACTGGTTTGTGCAACCAACAAAAACCTTGAAAACCTGGTAGCAGAAGGTTTGTTTCGCGAAGATTTGTTGTACCGGATAAACACTATTCAGATAGAAGTACCTCCGCTTCGTAACAGAGGGGATGACATTATTGTATTGGCGGATTTCTTTCTGAAAAAATTTGCTTCGAAGTATGAAAAACACGGATTAAAAATCAATCAGCCTGCCCAGGAAAAACTGCTAAAATACAACTGGCCCGGCAATATTCGCGAGTTGCAACACACCATTGAAAAAGCTGTGATTTTGAGTGATTCATCAGTATTAAAACCGGAAGATTTTTTCTTTAAACAGCTCCTGTCATCGAAATTTGATGACGAGCCACTCACCATTGAAGAGATGGAAAAACGGATGATTGTTGGAGCCATCGACAAAAATGCCGGCAACATGAGCCTGGCAGCAGAAAAACTGGGAGTTACGCGCCAAACCCTTTACAATAAAATTAAAAAATACGGACTATGATCAGCAAGAATCTGTATATAAATATCATTGTAAGGGTTATCATTCTACTAGCATCTACCCTTCTTTTTGGC
>DASQBW010000574.1:0-1561 GCA_035635015.1 Draconibacterium sp.
CACCTGACTTAATCGCTTTTTAATGAATAAATCGTGGCAAACAGCTAAATATTTATTTTTCGATTTTATTGCCGCAGCAATAGCCTGGGCCGCGTTTTTTGTGTACCGGAAAGAAATTATTGAACCCCAACATTTTAACGGATGGGATGTCCCTTTTGAGCTTACCCCGCAGTTTTTTCTGGGCCTGATTATCATTCCTTCGTTTTGGATCCTGTTTTATTACATCGTAGGTTTTTACAATAACATTTATCGCCGTTCGCGCTTACTCGAATTGGGCCAAACTTTTGCCACTACAGCTGCCGGTGTTATTATAATTTTCTTTACGCTGCTACTTGACGACTGGATTGGTTCGTACAGAAATTACTACAACTCGATACTCACACTTTTTGCGCTGCATTTTTCGCTCACCTACTTATTCCGCCTCATTTTAACCACGCAAACTATTCATAAAATCCATAACCGTAAAATCGGATTTAATACACTTATTATCGGAAGTAATGAGAAAGCATATAAGGTGTATAACGAAATGTCGAATCAGGTTCGTCCGGCAGGTAATAAATTTGTGGGTTTTATTGAACTTGACAAAACAAGTGATTCGGTGTTAAGCAAACATCTGCCATTACTTGGACATACTGATGCTATAAATGAAATTCTCGAAAGAAAAGATATTGAAGAAGTAATACTCGCCCTTGAAACCCGCGAACACGATAAGCTTAGTGAAATTCTTACCATCGTAGAAAACAGGCAGGTTACAATTTGGGGAATCCCCGATCTTTACGATCTGCTTTCAGGAATAACAAAAACGAATACTATTTTCGGAAGTCCGTTAATAAAAATCAGCAATGGTTTAATGCCCGCCTGGCAGGAAAACATGAAACGTCTGCTTGATGTGCTCTTCTCGCTAATTGCACTTATTATATTTTTTCCGTTATTTATTGTTTTGGCGATTATTGTAAAAACCACGTCAAAGGGGCCACTTATTTACAAGCAGGAACGAATTGGTCGTTACGGAAAGCCATTTTATATCTATAAAATCCGGAGCATGGTGACAGGTGCTGAAAATGGCTCTCCTGCCCTGTCGTCAGAAGATGATGAGCGTATTACTCAAATTGGCCGTTTTCTCAGAAAAACTCACCTCGACGAAATCCCACAATTCATTAATGTAATTATTGGTAACATGTCCTTGGTTGGTCCCCGCCCCGAACGGGAATACTACATCAAACAAATTGTAAAACGTGCACCTTATTATACACATTTGCACAAACTTCGTCCGGGAATTACATCATGGGGGCAAGTAAAATACGGTTATGCATCAAACGTTGAAGAAATGCTCGAACGCTTAACTTACGACATGATGTACCTGAAAAACATCTCGTTATACATCGACTTTAAAATACTTATTTATACCATCATGGTAAGCATTAAGGGCAACGGTAAATAATACGGATCAGAAACCAAAATCAGCATCGCGATCCACACGGGCAACTCTTAATTTATATTTTTTATACCATTTTTCTTTCCCCAGTTTTTGAGCCTGTAAATGATGGGAATTGTTTTTCCA
>DASQBW010000575.1:0-2832 GCA_035635015.1 Draconibacterium sp.
AAGATTGCGGCACTTCTACAACAAAAAGCACATCAAACTGTTTTGGAAGTCAATTTAAATGCCCTGATTCACAACCTTAACATTTACAGAAAGCTGCTCAAACCCGAAACCAAAATTATGGTAATGGTAAAAGCTTTTTCGTACGGGAGTGGCGATGTTGAGATTGCGAGGCTTTTGCAAAATCAAAATGTGGATTACCTTGCCGTGGCTGTTGCCGATGAAGGGGTACAACTGCGTAATGCCGGTATTTCAATTCCAATTATTGTGATGAATCCTGAACAGGAAAGTTTCCAGAACATTATCGATTTTAATCTTGAACCTAATATCTACAGCTCTGACCTTCTGACAAAGTTCTCGGCTGCTCTTGCCGAATTCGGGGAAAAGTACTACCCAATTCATGTAAAAATTGATACCGGCATGAACCGGCTCGGTATGAAAACAGAACAGGAGATTGGCCCATTTATTTCATTGGTTAAAAACAACCAGCTAACAAAAATCAGGTCGGTATTTTCGCACCTTGCTGCAAGTGATGATCCGGCACTCGATAATTTTACGAATGCACAATTCAACAAGTTTGAACAGTTATCCGAAAAAATTCAAAGTGTCTTTGACCATAAAATCGAAAAGCACATTCTGAATTCGGCAGGAATAGAACGTTTTCCAAATCAGCAATACGACATGGTTCGGTTGGGAATTGGACTATACGGGATATCGCAAACAGGATTGCCCTTGGAAAATATTGGCACCTTAAAAAGTACCGTTTCGCAGGTAAAAACTGTTGAGACAAATGAAACAGTTGGTTATAACCGTAAAGGGGAAGTCTGTTCGCGTAGCCGGATAGCAATTGTTCCGCTTGGTTATGCCGATGGTGTCAACCGGAAACTTGGTAACGGAAATGGTTGTGCCTTTGTAAACGGGAAGCAGGTTCCGATAATTGGCAACATTTGTATGGATATGCTCATGCTGAATATTAATGATTTGGATGTTAAAGCCGGCGATAGTATTGAAATTTTTGGCCCCAACATTTCAATCTCCGAACTTGCCCAAAAACTTGAAACCATCCCCTATGAAATCCTGACTGGTATCTCTCAGCGGGTTAAGCGCGTTTACTTGCAGGAATAAAAAATGCCACCCGAAACAAATCAGATGGCATTGCAATATTTTGTCCAAACCATTTATCCTAATTTACTGATCCGCTCGAGGCGGTTAGCATCCAATATCCGAATCTTTCTTCCATCAATAGCAATTACCTTTTCGCTGGCAAATGTTGATAAAGTACGAATGGCATTCGACGTTGTCATATTCGACAAATTGGCAATATCTTCTCGCGAAAGGAAAGCCTTTAAAGTTGTCCCATCATTTTCAAATCCATATTTATCCTTCAGTAAAATCAAAGATTCTGCCAGGCGTCCGCGAATATGCTTTTGAGTAAGTGTTACTGTTCGGGCATTGGAGAATCCCAATTCTTTGGATAATTTACGAATAATTTTGAACGAGAAATCGATGTTTTTTAAGGCCCTGTTAAAAATAAAATCCGGGCTTACGGTACAGACCAACGACTCTTCCAGGGTAACAGCAGATCCGTTATGGGTTTCATCGGCAAGTAATGCACGGTAGCCAATTAACCCCAGTGGTTTTGTCATGCGAATAATCTGCTCTCTTCCACCAACACCTTCTTTAAATATTTTAACCTTCCCGTCAATCAGAACCAGAAAGCCATTTGGTTTGTCTCCTTCCTTGTATATAAATTCATTTTTTTTATACTGCGAAAGCGAGATATGATGCTGAAGTTCGTCTTTATCTTCCTGCTCAATTAAATAAAATATTGATTTTGGATTGTCAACAAGATCTTTAAGTCCGATTTCTGAATTTAACATATACGCGACTGTATGTTTTATAGCATCAAAGCTAAAAAAAAATGTTAAATCTGATGGCTTTTTAACAGTTAATTTACATGGCTGCTGAATAACATCACAAAATTGAACCAGGCAATAACATTAATCAACAAAAGGAGTGTTTAATATCGGGCCACCAAGGGCATTTTCCGGCCAAATCCAAAAGCTTTTGAACTTACTCTTAAAATAGGAGCTGCCTGAAACCGTTTGTACTCATTCATATTCACCATCCTGATTACCCTTCGCACAACGTCTTCATCAAAACCAAGTGCTGCAATTTCTTTTGGAGACTTGTTGAGTTCGATAAAGTTGAAAAGCATCTCGTCCAATGCTTCATACTCGGGCAGCGAGTCTGTGTCTTTCTGATCAGGCCGCAGCTCGGCCGATGGTGGTTTTATAATCGTGTTTTCAGGAATGATCTCACCCTCCTTATTCATAAAACGCGAAAGCTTAAACACATCCATTTTATATACATCGCCAAGCACTGCCAGACCACCGTTCATATCGCCGTACAATGTACCATATCCAACAGCGCACTCACTTTTATTGGTTGTATTTAACAGAATGTGACCAAACTTATTCGAAATGGCCATCATATAAATTCCACGGGCGCGGGCCTGGATATTTTCTTCGGTAACGTCCGGCGACCGGCCTTCAAACAATGGTTGTAAAGTTTGTTCGAACTGATCGACAGCCGGCTGAATATTAACAACATCATATCTAATGCCCAGGTTCTCGGCCAGTGCGCGTGCATCATCCACACTGTGGACGGATGAATATTTTGATGGCATAAGCAATACACGTACATTTTCGGCACCCAAAGCACGAACAGCCAAAACAACAGTAACTGCCGAGTCAATTCCTCCTGACAAGCCCAAAGTGGCTTGCCTGAAGCCCATTTTTTTAAAATAATCGCGAATACCCAGCACCAAGGCAT
>DASQBW010000576.1:0-3371 GCA_035635015.1 Draconibacterium sp.
ATATATGTTTGCCTATCATGCAAAAACGAGGTGGTTATAAAACCAATGAAGACAATCGAAAAGGATAATCAATAGCTGTTAAAAACAAAATACCATTATCTTAAAAAATATGTTGAATAAACGATAGAATCAGGTGATTCAAGTTTGGCTCGAATAAAAAGAAAATGTATTTTCGATGTGCGATTTTCGCAAATCAATTCGGGATTATTATTCTCAACTGCCCGTTCTGAGCAATCAAGCGGGCAGTTTTTTTAATTTGTTGGCACATTTTCCATAACTACTTATAATTCGTGAACTATTAATATGAAAATGATTTTTTCTTGCTTAATTTCGTATAAATTCATTGCTTAATTTTTAATGAAAAATCTTCCATCATGGTGAAAAGAATACTGGTTTTTATTGCATTGCTGTTGGTTTTAAGTGAGGTATTAAATGCACAGGCACGAAAAATTATCAATATTCCTAACATTGCGGGATACAAAACCTTAAAATGCGATTTTCACGTACACACTATATTTTCAGATGGTACAGTATGGCCCACCGTGCGCGTGGAAGAGGCCTGGGAAGAAGGACTTGATGCCATTTCAATTACCGATCATATCGAATACCGACCACATTCAATCGATATTGATGCAGATCATAACCGTGCGTATGAACTGGCTGCGCCGTTGGCCGAGCAATCTGATATTTTGTTGATTAGGGGAGCTGAAATAACACGAAATATGCCACCCGGGCACCTAACTGCCTTGTTTATTAATAACGCTAATTTGCTGGAATTGGAAGATGTTCGGGCAGCTGTTAAAGAGGCGCGGGACCAAGGCGCATTTATTGTATGGAATCATCCGTGCCAGGATGCTCAGCAGCCAGATTCTGTCGTATGGTGGGACGAGCATTCCTATTTTTTTAAGAACGATATGTTGCATGGAATAGAGGTGTATACCGAGGGTTTTTGTCCTGAAGCCATGTTGTGGGCCAATGAAAGGAAGTTAACAATGATGGCCAATTCCGATGCGCACGGACCAATAGATGTTGATAACGGGCACCGGACACTTACACTCGTGTTTGCAAAAAACCGAACAATTAGCGGAATAAAAGAAGCATTATTTGCAAAACGAACTGCCGTGTATTACAACAACACCATTGCAGGCCGGTCAGCATTTCTTGATCCGCTGTTTTTTGCATCGTTAAGTTACGATAAGGCACCCCTGAAACTTAAAAACAGGGAATCAAAAGTCGTTAAAATAACCAACAATTCCGATGTGGATTTCGAACTCGAACTTGCTCAGCCGGGAATTGGTTTTGATGCTCCCGAAAGTATATCTTTAAAAGCTCATCATGTTTCTGCCTTAATTTTAACGGGTAATTCGGATGAGGTGGAGAGCCTTGAAGCTCTGAACGTATATTATAGCGTGCAAAATATGTTAACAGATGTTGATGATCCGCTTGTGGTAACCTTTACTTTCAGAAACAATTAGTTCGGATTTTTGTTACGGTGCAGAAGCTTACTATTCGCAAATAAATGTCAGGAAGAATAAAAAAGGAGTCACCAATATTTCCGCAGGAAATAACAAGTAATGAAGAAATTTCTCCGGGAGTTTATCTCATCTCGTTTCGCCGTAATTTTAACTTTTTGCCTGGACAAGTTGTAAAAATAGGGATCAACAACGATCATCCTCCCCGAATTTATAGCATTTGTAGCGGGGGCCAGGAAGAAGAAGTCAGAATACTATTCAATATTAAAGACGATGGTTTTTTAACGCCTAAAATGGCAGCTTTGATTCCGGGTGATGTTTTATACGTTTCGGCTCCGTACGGTAGTTTTTTAGGTTCAAACGATCCTGCATGGTGGATTGCTACCGGAACAGGAATTGCACCCTTTTATGCGATGTTTCGTTCGGGCATGTCGGAGAACAAGAAGCTAATTCATGGGGTTCGGAAACTCAATCAGTTTTATTTTGAAGACGAACTTGATTGGGCAATGGGCGATAAATATGTCCGGTGTTGTTCGCAGGAAGAATCATGCGATGTTTTTCCGGGAAGGGTAACTGGTTATTTGACAGAATTGGAGGAATTTCCCGACATTTATTATTATTTATGTGGAAAAGCATTGATGGTGGTTGAAGTGCGTGATTTGTTAATTGAGCGGGGCGTGAATTACGAAAAAATTATTGCTGAAATCTATTTTTAATTCCTGTTTTGAATCGATGTGTAATATTCGTAAATTAGGGAGCTTAATTCATTACACATAATTAAAAACTAAAATCAAATGAAACGTATTTTGTTATCAACCGCTTTAATGCTAGTGGCATTAATCAGCACACATGCACAATCGCTCGACAATGTATTAAACAGTTATTATAAAGCCAACGGACTCGAAAATCTGGCAAAGGTGAAAACCCTCGACATTACGGCTAAAATGAGCATGATGGGGATGAATGTGCCCATGGAGATAAAGGTAAAAATGCCCAATAAATTTAGAGTAGATGTTGAAATGATGGGACAAAAAACCATCAGCGCTTTTAATGGAGAATCAGGATGGATGGTTAATCCGATGCTGGGAGGTGTTCAGGACCTTGATGGTGCACAGCTAAAACAAGTAATTGGACAGGCAGATATGGAAGGGGAGTTGTACAATTATGCTGCAAAGGGAAGTTCGGTTGAAATGCAGGGAAAAGTGGATGTTGACGGAGCACAAGCCTATAAGTTGAAACTTACAGATAAAGACGGCGCTGTAAAGACTTATTATATTGATGCCGATACTTATATGGTTAAAAAAGTTGATGCCAGGGTGGAAACCATGGGGCAAAGTATGGATGTAACCACAAATATGCTTGAATACAAAGATGTTAAAGGCGTAAAAATTGCCAGTAAGATTGAGGTGGATATGCCAATGGGGAAACAATCTATGATTATGGAAGAGATTAAGGTAGATGAAGAAATTGATGATTCGGTGTTTGAAAGACCATCGAATTAATTAAATAACAAAGCAAAGACAGGGGGCGGGTAACCGCCCTTTTTTTGTGCAATTTTTAAGAATCGAAACATAATTTAAGAGCTGTTTTCACAGCTTCATATTTGTTAACAGTTAGCTCTAAAAAGATTAACTTCTTTTACCTATTTCTAAACATTATTTAAAACATCTTTGATAAAAAATCTAAAATCGCGAATTATGAAAATGAGATTTCTACTTATTACTATTGTCATACTCTTTACTGCAACCATAGCGCAAGCACAACAATCCTTAAAAATTGGCCATGTAAACATTCAGGAGCTGGTACAAAAGCATCCTTCGCTCGACAGTCTTCAGGCCATTGTCGAAAGGGAATCGAAAGATATGGAAGAAATTTACCAGGAAATGGTTGAAACACATG
>DASQBW010000577.1:0-7572 GCA_035635015.1 Draconibacterium sp.
TCTATAATTGTACCATTATAAATACGCATTGAATCATACCCCGCAGCTACCACCTCATTAAATCCATCGATTGGTCCATTTAATCCTGTAGCAGGAACAGGAATACTATTTGTAGGTGGCGGGATTTTAAAAGTTGTATAATTATCAGAATCGAAAGGATCGATTCCCTCCAGGTCGGTGTCCAACAAAACATCACCTATAACATTTTCTGGTGTATGACCAAATGCAGCCGAGTGTAAATCCGGCCGTTCAAAAGAGGTCATAAAGTCAATCGCATGTTTGAAATCTTTTGTGATATCAAAACCGATTTTTACACGATAAGTACCCGCATCAGACAATCCACTCACCTCTAGACGATAAGGGATAGTCATTCCACACGCATAGTGAGCCTTAGCGGCATTTACATTACCTGTTACCCAACCGGTATTTGTAGTTGGAGTAAAAGTAACGTCTTTTAAAGCACCATTGGCATACTGCGCTAATTTGTCAATTGATTGTGCCTGCACATTACTAACTGAAAATAGCAATGCAGCGCAACACATTAATAGGAGTAATTTCCTAAAAAGTAAGTAATCTTTTTTCATACATGTAATTTTGAAGAGTTAAAAAATAATCTTGTAACCCAAGTTTGTTCTAGTCTTTGTTTTACTCAATTACCTCCATCTTCAAAAAAGAGAAGTTTAATCTTACTCTTACGCGTCCAAACGTATTTGTTTTGATTTTTCGAGATTGCATCTGGGGTAAGATGCAATTTCTACCCTTATTTATCCATTCATAGCAACGCATTTCTGAATTGCATATACAAGTTACTACAAGATAGATTTGAATTCAATCGGGAATTTTACTGAAATTTATTGTACGATTTTCGTGTAAAAAACGGGAGTTACTGAAGATTATTTTGGTATGCAAATTCAATCATTTCTGCAGTTGATCGTACGCTAATCTTGGTTTGGATATTTTTTTTGTGGGTTTCAACGGTTCGCGGGCTTATATTTAATTTGGCACCAATTTCTTTGTAGGTATATCCTTTGCAGAACAGTTTTAATATTGAAAGCTCACGGCTGGTGAGAATTTTTTTCTCTTCGTAAGTTGCAGAAACTTTTTTAGTGCGTAAATATTTTTTTAGCAATTGCCAAACACGCGGCGGGAAAAAATCGTCGCCGTTTTTTAAAGTTTTTATGGCATTCAGAAGATTCTCGCTGCCCGAGTCGTTAAAAACGAAACCATTTACACCCAGACTGATATATTCTTCAAAAAAGTCGGAATAATCATTACTCAACACCAATAAAACAGGTGTTTTCGAAGTTTTTCTTCTCATTTTTTTAATCGTGCTGATTCCTTCATCCACGCAATGGATAATATCGATAATAATAACATCAGGCTTTCCCGATTTCATTTGATTCAGAAACTCCGAAATTGTTTTTGATTCGAATATGATCTTACATTTTCCTTCGCCTTCAACCACCGATCTTATTCCGGAACAAAAGAGCGAATAGTTTTCCAATATGGCAATATTGCACATAGCACCCCCTATTTTTTATCATTATACACCCTAAATTGGTACTAAACCAATTGCATCAAAGATTCATTAATTGTTAAATTAAGGGGAGGGGCCTGGAAATGTAAGCGTTCATTATGCAATATACTACTTTTCCCGTAACAAGTCAATCCGTAATTTTCCGTAAAATTAATACGTAAAAATACGTATTTAAATACCATTTAGTATTTTTTTATCATCTACTTAAAAAGGAAATTATATTATTTATCAGTGGCAAAATTATCTCAATAAGGGTAATATTGTCATTTATTATTATAAACGTTTAATGAGTTATCAATAAATAAATTTATTCTAAATCCAGTTTATATTTTATAGTTTATATGCAATCAGATATATAAGTGTCTGAAGACACGACGAAGCAATCTTATCTCAAACCATATTATTTTTTATCGCGTAGCTGATCAATTCTTTTAGCGACTCCAGCCCAAGTTTGTTCAATATGTTGATTTTATGTGATTCCACAGTTCTGGGGCTGATGTTCAACTCTTCTCCTATTTTTTTATAGGAATAGCCTTTTGAAAAGAGTTTTAGTACGCTTAATTCCCTGGGGGTGATCTTATTCAGATTTTCATTTTTTATTTTGTGCATTCCGGCATATGTTTCCATATGTGGTTTAATAATCCCCAGGTACCTTTCGCCGGTAACAACTTTGTTACACACCAGAAGTAATTTAGATGTTGGATCAACCAACCAGACTATTCCTCTAACTCCATTCATAACACATTGCAATACCAACTGATCAGCATCTCTTGCATTAAAGAGGATCGATGGAATTTCCGGGAAGGATTGCTTAAGGTACTCTGTTATTGGGATAATTTTATCAAATGGAAGTCCTGCATTTAACAAGACCAGGTCTGCTTGGTTTAACACTTTACAGGATTGTAATTTTTCAAGAGCTGAAATTTCAATAGTAACCTGAAAGCCATTTTCTTTATTATTTAACAGCAATTTTAATGCCTCTGCACAAAGCGCATTATCGTTAATTAATACTATTTTTTTTCTCCTTGCCCGATTCATCACTTCATTTAAAACGATAATTTAAAATAAAAGTTCCATTACGCTGAAAGTCTGCTGATTAAAAACGATAAGATATTCTACTTTTCTTCTGATAGAAAATGATAAAAAAGCTTAGAAAAAACATCCCGATTGCTGAAAGAAATAGGCAATATATATTTACATAAAAATCCGAATGTTCACTATACCAAATACTTACACCTCATGATTTTACTTTTTTTCAATTTCTTCCTACAGAATAAATGGAGCTGAATACTCAGTAAATTCAAGCTATTTAAGCAGAAATTAACAACTAAGAAAGATTCTATATAGCGTGCTGTTAAAAAATTCTATTGCAAGTTAATAATCAGTGCCTTAGATTTACCGTCGCAAACCTTTTTAAAAAGAACTGATTAAGTAGACGCTTTGTTTCCAAGTAGTTTCATTTTTTTGGAAAAGGATCAAAAGTCTAAGTATGTGTGATTAAGTTGTGATAAGGATTCTATCCATTGGAATTTTTATAACACTTTGAAAGAATTATCAATGCCAATCATTGATACAGGAGAAGTTATGGACCACTAGATTAAAAACAAAAATGAGAAAACCAGAGTTAGTGTTGCTAATGCTATTTATAGCATTAATTGGCAAAAGTACGTTTGCCCAGAATCCAAATTTTAAGTTAGAAGGTAAGGATCATCAGTTAATTACAATTGGTGAGACATTTGCAAAATCAGCAGAACTAAGGCCCTTTCAAGAGCAAAGTAAAAAGATATATGGACTTGCTGCAAGTGCTGAAATTGATTTTGCATCAGCCAATGGCTGGATTCGTTTAATCCTGCTCGACCAGGATTTTAACGAGTACCTTTTACTGGAAAGTTATCCAACCCTAAACGGAACCAACCAGGTTTCGTTAGTTGATTATGCAGAAGAAACTGCTTTGCTTAATGGTGTTATTCCTTATGCCATTAGCATTGAAATTGAAGATGCTTCTGTCATTTTAAAAGACCTATCCTACGCATCAAAAGGAGAAGTAATTTCCGATTTCAACAAGCACAAAACAGAAAAGCATTCCGCCCAGAACAAAGACAAAATTGAAAAGCTAAACAAAAACCTAAAAGCCAGTGGGCAAAATTGGATAGCTGGAGAAACCAGTGTTTCACAATTAAGTTATGGTGAGCGCAAAAAATTGTACGGACAAAGTACCTTCCCTGCAGGTTTTGAGTTTTATGCCGGAGGAGTAATATCAACCAGTACTTCTGATGATGGGAGTTCAGTCAATTTAAAATCTGCCCCAGCTTCAAGTCCTTATGTTGATCAATGGGACTGGCGAGATCGGCATGGAAAGAATTGGATGTCGCCTGTAGCCAATCAAAGTACGTGTGGCGCATGCTGGGCTTTTGCCCCAACAGCTGCAACAGAGGCCATGGCTAATCTGTATTTTAACCAGCTATTAAATTTCGATCTTTCAGAACAAGATGTATTATCCTGTAGTGGCGGAGGATCATGTAGCGGTGGCTATCCTTCAACTGCGATGAATTACATCCAGAAAACCGGAATTGTAGATGAAATTACTTTCCCTTATGCAAAAGAAGATTTAGCCTGTAACCAAAAAGCGAATAATCCTAACGAACAGGTAAAAATATCTGGCTTTGTTGCTTATGGATCATCAACTTACCCAAAAACTGAGGATGATTTAAAACGTATGCTTATTGAAAAAGGGCCCTTGAGCAGTGCATTGTACGACTGGAAACACGCGATGGCATTAGCTGGATACCTTGTTGTTAAAGAAGGAGATTTAATATATTATCGTGATCCTGCAACTAAATTTAGATATTGGGTAACAGTTGAAGCAGGAGATCCTCTTATTGGTAAAACATTATGGATATTTAAAAATAGCTGGGGAAGCGGTTTTGGTGATGGCGGCTATGTTTATGTTGAGACCACATTATCAAACATTACTCAAACCTATGGAATAGAGGCTCCCGTTGTAAGTACAATTAACAACTACGAAGTAGTGTGCACCGACAACGATGGCGACGGTTATTATTTCTGGGGATTGGGAGAAAAACCAGCAAACTGCCCAGGCCCAGATTTGGCTGATGGTGATGACTCGGATCCGACCAAAGGTCCACTTGACGAATATGGATATTGTATGCCACTTATTGCAGCTGCTCCGGTTGCCAACTTTACTTCAACCAGCACAGCAATTACCAAAGGACAGCAAGTTGACTTCACTGACCGATCAACAAACTCACCAACATCGTGGAGCTGGACTTTTGAAGGCGGAACACCAGCAACCTCTACCGAACAAAATCCAACTGTAACTTATAACACAACAGGTACATTTAGTGTAAACCTGTTTGTTAGCAATGCTGAAGGTAATGATACCAAGGCTGAAACCGCTTATATTACTGTTACGGAGCCTGTGGCTGCTCCAACTGCTAACTTCTCAGCCACCCCTGCTGTTATCAACGAAGGTTCTGAAGTCTCTTTTACTGATTTAACAACCAATGAGCCAACTGCATGGAGCTGGTCTTTTGAAGGCGGAACACCAGCCACCTCAGAAGCACAAAATCCAAAAGTGATCTACAAAACTCCGGGAACATTTGATGTAACACTTACCGTTACTAACGCAGGAGGTACCAATACAAAAGCCACTACAAATTGTATACAGGTAATTGATACAGTTGAAGCTCCAGTTGCAGCCTTTGCTGCTGTTAATACCATTATTTCAGAAGGACAGTCAGTTACATTTGCCGACCAGTCAACCAATTCGCCAACATCGTGGAGTTGGACTTTTGAGGGAGGAACACCAGCTACTTCTGCCATTCAAAATCCAACCGTTGTTTATGCTACGCCGGGCTCGTACAGTGTAACGCTTATTGCTGGTAACGATGGCGGTTCAAACACCCTATCAAAAGAAGCTTATATTACTGTAGAAGATACAGTTACTATTGAAACTCCCGTTGCCGATTTTGAAGCAGATAATACTGCTGTTGTTGAAGGTGATGAGATCTCCTTTACCGATAAATCGCAAAATAATCCATCGTCATGGAGATGGGAATTTGAAGGCGGAAATCCTTCTATATCTACAGAGCGGAATCCAAAGGTTGCCTACAATTCCGCCAACAGTTATAAGGTATCGCTTACTGTGACTAATGCAGCAGGTAACAACACCAAAACAGTTGAGAATTATGTAACTGTAGAAGCAGCTACGGATCCGGGATATTGCACACCATCGCCTGTTGCAACAGAAGAATGGATTGCTGAAGTTCACATGGGTAACAACCACCATACTTCAGGAGCCGAAGGTTATGCTGATTTTACTGCTACCACTTTCACTTTTGATGAAGGTAGTAGTGTTAACATTTCGCTTGTTCCTGACTTTAGCTCACGCGACAAGTTTGAATACTGGAGTATTTGGATTGATTATAATACAGACAACCTTTTTACGGAAAATGAAAAGGTTTTTAGTTCATCCAAATCAAAATCATCGGTTAGCGGAACAATTAATATTCCGAATCAATTGATTACAACACGTATGCGTGTAGCCATGGGAAAGACAGAACCAACTTCTTGTAATTATACTGATTTGGGAGAAGTGGAAGATTACACTATTGTTATCTCAGAACCGGTAGCAGAACCACCATTGGCAGATTTTACAGCCAGTTCAAATACTGTTGGGATGGGTCAGAATGTACTGTTCACCAATTTATCAGCAAACGAACCAACCGGTTACCAGTGGTATTTTCCGGGTGGTACACCAGCTGAAAGTACAGCTTCAAATCCAGCTATTACCTACGCTACTGCCGGTACCTACGATGTAACATTAATTGCATACAAAGATGGGTTTAAATCATCGCAAAAAACGATTAGCTCGTACATTACTGTCACTGACAACGATGCGATACCTTATCCTTCTAACTATTGCGAACCGCAACTGATAAGTAATTCACAGTATTACATTAAGGCATTAAATATTGGCAATGTATTAAACGTTAACAGCATTGGCGATGGATGTTCATTCGACACAAATCCATTTACGTTAAATGCAGGGAGTTCCTATTCTGTCGATCTGGTTCCAAACGAATCTACCAGCCGTAATTTCTGGAGAATATGGGCAGATTTCAACAAAGACGGTGACTTTGATGATTCAGATGAGACACTGTTAACATTAAACAATAAAAAAGGTCCTCAATCCGAAATCATCACAATTCCTTCAAACGTTTCTGAAACAACGCGTATACGCGTTGCCATGAAAGTGGGTAGTTCGCCCTCACCTTGCGAGAATGATTATGTCGGAGAAATAGAGGATTACCTTGTTTCATTTGATCCACAAATGATGCAAACTTCGATGCCACAATCAGGTTTCGAGTCGTTCCCCGAACTGGCTATGAAAGTATATCCTAACCCAACAAACGATATTTTGAACCTTCAGTTATCCGCTCTATCATCATCAGCTACCTTTGCGCTTTACAATGCTATTGGTGAAAAAGTGATAGAAGAACAAATTGTAGCACCACTTACTACAGTTAGTTTGGAAAATTATGTGTCGGGTATTTATGTAATTGTAGTTAGAATGGAAGACCAGATATTAAAAGAGAAGATTGTAAAAAGATAAGTACTGGCAACACGTACAACTCTGAGAAGGCAGGATACTATGGAAACAGAAGTTATCCTGCCTTTCTTTTTAACCGCCTTGCCAATGCATGCAAACGCCTGATTCCTTCCAGAACTTCCGATTCAAAACGGTAGATTTCAATTCTGTTTTCATCCGTTTCCGACAGTCTTTCTACAAGATATAACCTAACATCCTGAAGCTTTTCTTTAAACTGATCTTTTGCCAGCGAACTATCGGATCGTGAATCTTCTCCCGAATTATAACGTATGGCCTTATCAAATGCTTCTAATGCCATATTCTGAAGCTCAGTAATTCGTTCTATAGTATTTTGACTCACCTTGAAACCATTTTCAATGCGGTGCTCAGCGGCTTCAACCAGTGTTGTTGTAACCATATCGGC
>DASQBW010000578.1:0-7232 GCA_035635015.1 Draconibacterium sp.
CCTGCAGGTCAGTGGGCAGGTTATGGAAAGCGGTACTTACGAACCATTGCCGTTTTCTTACATCCTGATAAATAACAGGCAGATTCAGTCCGATCAAAACGGAAATTTCAATTTTATCGCTTCTGCCGATACCTCAATCAATCTCCAAATCTTACATCTCGGATATTCGATGTACGACACGATTTTCAATCACAGCCTGAACAGGAAATTTTTCCTTCATCCTTCGGTAAAAGAACTGGGAGAAGTAAAAGTGGAAGGATTTACGGTTGATAAATCGACCATGATTGGCGATACGCCGGGTGCCATCAGCATCAATCATACCATTGCGCCTTACCTGCCCGGTTATGGCGACAATTCGGTGTTCACGGTTTTGCGCCTTTTACCGGGGATTCTTGCTTCAGGCGAACAATCGGGCGACCTGATGGTTTGGGGTAGCTACGAAAGCCAGACCAAAGTGGAACTAGACGGATTTACCATTTTTGATTTGAAAAATCATAATGACGAAATTGGAGTGGTAAATCCTTTACTCGTAAAAAATATACGGGTTTTTAAAGGTGCTTATGGAGCCGGTTTTGACGACCGTGTGGGCGGAATTGTCCAGATTTCAGGAAAGAATGGTAACCGGAACAAACCATCGGCTACACTGAATCTCAACAATTCAACCGCCAACCTGATGGGCGAACTTCCGATAGGAAAAAAATCATCGTTGCTTGCATCGTTCCGGCAAACCTATTACAACCTATACAATCCTGCTACGTTAGGAATGAACGGTAATTCTGCGATGGAACAGGGGCACTCGTCAACTGGGATGAACCACGCAGCCGGAAATATGATTGATGTGCTGGTTGTACCTGATTACCGTTTCAATGATGTCAACCTGAAGTATTCCTTCCGCGATGAAAACAAAAATTCTTTCACCGCAGCTTTTTATCACGGTGGAGACAAGTACGGATACAATGTGGATGGAAACTACAATAATCACCAGGTTGTGAACAATCTGAACGAACGCAACCGACAAAACGGCGGTTCATTGGTTTTTACACATCAGGCAGGGAAAAGGCACCAGCTGGAGGTGAAACTGAATTATGCCGATTTTTACAATTCAACTTCTGAAACCAATTCGACAAGCTCCACAAACGGAGAAATGCATGAGATGATGGAACATGTAGTGAATACTGTTTCAACTAGCAATACGGTGAGCGAAACCGCTGCGGAAATCACTGACTATTTTTCTGTCTTCCCTGAAAATAATTTTGAAGCTGGGCTAGGCTGGCACTCTGTGAGTGCAGATTTTCAACAAACGATAACGAACACAAATCCACTTATTTTGAAAAGCACATCACAAAAGGGATTCGTTTATCTTCAAAATACAATTTCTGCATGGGAAAAGCTGAAAATAACCCCTGGAATACGTGCTGTTTACGAATCGCTTTCGGGTAGTTTTTATGCCGAACCCAAATTGTCGGCTGTGTACGAGGTGGCCGAACCATTTAAAATATATGCTGCCTGGGGCAAATATCACCAGTTTTTATCAAAAGTTTCGTTCGTCGATGAAAACGGGAATTACAACTGGCACTGGGTGAACAGCGATGGTATTTCCAATCCGGTTCTGGCTTCGACACACCGTGTAGGTGGAATTTCGTACCATAAGAATGATTTTATTTTTAGTGCCGAAGGCTATTATAAAACAACCACAGGAATTACCCGTTATTTCAGCCAAAGCAACAACATTGACGAAGGTTTCTATTCAGGCAAGAGTCGCAGCTACGGCATTGATTTGTACTTGAAAAAGGAATACAAAAAAAATGTCGCATGGATTTCATACACCCTTGGAAAAACCGAGGAAAACCTTTCGTTTGATGAGCCAGGAGTTTACAGGCCTGCACCTCATGACCAAAGGCACGAAATCAAATTTGCAGGAATTTACAACCTGAAATCCTTCTATTTTTCTGCGAGTTATGTATATGGTTCGGGCTTCGAAATGTTGAAAAACTATGTTCCGGAAGGCTCATCTAACCCTGTTTATAGCCGCCTTGATGCCGGGGTTGTATATAAATTCAGCCGACGAAAAATTTACGGGAACATCGGCATTTCTGTGCTGAATGTACTCAATCACCAAAATATCCGCTACGATAATCTTAAGCGAGTAGAAACCGGTACTGATGATTTCGCCAATATATATTCCGGTGCCATCCCATTCTCTCCAACACTTTTTCTGAAACTGGGCATTTAAAGCAAAAAGTACCGATACTTTCAGCTTTTCAACCGGATTCGAATACCTTATTTCTTTTTTCAAAAAAATAATTGATTTTTAGGTAGGGTCGCTCCTTTATTATTTGGAGATTGATTAAAAGAGCGAAAAAAAAAAGTTTAAACGAATAATAAACATTAAAAAGATTAAAGATGAAATCAATTAAAAAAATCGCGTTCGCTGCAGTTGCAGCATTGTTTGTACTGTCAGCCTGTAATAAAGAAGATGACCTTTCGATAAATACCATCGAAGGCAGTTATGTTGGCACCTTGTCGGGGACTGGTTCCTTAAAAAGTGCAGAGACCTGGATGACCAGTGCGACGGCTGATGTAGTGAAAACAAGTGAAGGGGAAATTCAGGTACATTGTTTTGGTGACGAAATTGACACCACATTTATGCTGAACTATTTCGAAAACCACGACAGCCTGATGGTTTGTCTGGAAGGTGAAGCCTTCGAAGAGATGTACGGTCACATGAATTCAGGAGGAATGATGGGCGGCTCAAACGGAGGCATGATGGGGGGAATGAATGGTACTGATTGGCAAAACCACATGTCGTCCATGCACCAGGAAGGAGATGAGCATTTTGGCGGCTTCGATATGATGGGGAAATCGTTTGGTTACACCTTTAAAATGCCAAATGGAGACATGACCTTTCAGGGAACAAAACAATAGCAATACAGAAACCCGCTGAAAAAGGCGGGTTTTTTATTTCAAATAAAGCATAAAGATGAAAAAGTTAGCTGCAACAAAATCGGTGAGAATACTAAAGGTTCTATTTTTCTTTACAGTTACAATCTTATTTATTTCATCCTGTATGATGATGGCTCCGATGCATCGTATGAATTATGATGATCATCATCATGAGGGAACTAAGGAACAGGTATACACCGACCCGGTTTGCGGACACCCGATCGACCAAATTTCAAGTGGATATGCAACGGAAAGCTGAACGGTAGTTTGGATGAGAAGGTTAAGATTTTAAGTTCGAAAATGGAGAAAATGTTAATTTTGGATGCATTACGGGCATGTGGTGATAATAGAAGAGAAACGGCTAAGGGATTGAAAATAAGTCGATAAACGCTTTTTTGTAAAGTGAAATATTATAACTTAATTTTCATCAAGTTCGATTTGGAAATTTATTTTTTTATTGGTCTTATTGGAAATCGTTTTTAGAAATCCTATCAATTACATAATAATGCTTTATAATTGTTCGAGTGGAATTTTGTTTATATTTTGGATACACTTCTATTTAATATGTAGCAGAATTAGATGGAGTGAAAGGGAGATTTGGCTGCCTTAAAGAGATGGTAACTATATGTGGGATAAAAAGGAACTTATCAATGCATACCGCTAGACATTCTTTTGCAACAGAAGTTACTACTTTAAATGGAATTCTGAAAGAAACTGTGTCAAAAATATTGGAAGAGAATTTATTAAAAACGACACAAGTTTATGCAAGGATTTTGCTAAGAAGATTTCGGGTGATATGCCTTGTAATTCTGTTCTCAACTAACATATTTGCCAAACAAAATAGAGGTGCTTCTAATTTTTCGAAGTTAGTAAAAGAGTGGAAAAACCGGCCAAACTGACCACCTGATTCCGGGCTAAAGTGACCACCGTTTCCGGAGCAAACTGACCACCTCATTCCGATTTAAAGTGACCACCCCTCTCCGGGGCAAAGTGACCACCTGAAGCGAAGAGACTTTTTCATGTTTTTGAAGGCCTAATTTCGTGTGTAAATAAATGCACGAGATATGGCAAATAAACTAATAAACATGAGTAAAGTAAGAAAAGTAATCCAACTGCACTGCCAGGGAAAAAGCAAGTTATTTATCAGCAACTACCTTTCGTTGTCGCGCAATACGGTAAAAAAATACATTGCGTTGTACCAAATGCTAAACCTGTCGCCCGAGTCCATAAAACAGAAGAGCGATGTTGAACTGGAAACACTGTTTATCAGCAATAAAGAACCCGAGTTGTCGCCCAAGCTGAAAGATCTGTATGCGTTCTTTCCGCACATGGAGCGTGAGTTGAAAAAGGTTGGGGTAACCAAACTTTCAATGTGGCAGCAGTACATTGCCAAACATCCCGATGGGTATAAAAGCTCGCAGTTTTGCGAGTATTACAAACGCTGGGGTAAAAAGGTTAACCCGGTAATGCACATGACACACAAGGCAGGCGACAAGATGTTTGTGGACTATGCCGGCAAGACATTGGAAATCGTTGACCCCGAAACAGGAGAAGTGCAAGAACTACAATTTTTTGTGGCCATACTCGGAGCCAGCCAATATACCTACGCCGAGGTATCGCCAAGTCAGAAAAAAGAAGATTTTATCGCATCAATAGAAAATGCGCTGCACTACTTCCGGGGAGTTCCTGCCGCCATAGTACCCGACAACCTGCGTTCGGCAGTAACCAAAAGCAGTCGTTACGAGCCCACCATAAACGAAACATTGCTGGATTTTGCTGAACATTATGAAACGACCATACTTCCGGCAAGGGCCTATAAACCCCGCGACAAATCATTGGCCGAAGGAGCTGTTAAAATACTTTATCAACGTATTTACCCCATTATAAAACAAGAAGAGTTTACCAGCATCAAAAGTATGAACTGCCGTGTTTGGGAACTGTTAAAGCAGCACAACAACAAGAAACTCACCGGGCGGCCATACTCGCGTTACCAGTCGTTTAAAGAAGATGAGCAGGAAAAACTATCATCCCTTCCCGTTACCCGTTTCGAGATAAAACAACAATCTTTTGCAACAGTAATGATGAACGGGCATGTGCTTTTGGGCAAAGACAAACATTACTACAGTGTCCCGTTTCAGTATATCCGTAAAAAAGTAAAGCTGTTGTTTACAAGCAGCAGTGTTGAGATCTATTACAAATACAACCGGATTGCATCTCACCGAAGAAACCTGAAGCCTTATCACTACACAACTGAAAAACAGCACCTGGCAAGCACCCACCAGTTTATTACCGACTGGACACCACAACGTTTTATCGACTGGGCAACTTCCATCGACCGAAGTGTTGAAGAACTGATTTGCAGGATACTGGAACAAAAACAACATCCCGAACAGGCTTACAAAAGCTGTATGGGCGTACTTTCCTTTGTAAAGAAAGTAGGAAAACAGCGGCTTATCAATGCCTGTAAGCGTGCCCTCGAATACGATATATCAAATTACCGGATAATCCAGCGAATACTCGAAAACGGCCTGGATTCAATTGAAGAAGAGCAAAATGAGCAAATACTTCCCGAGCATCAAAACATCAGGGGAAAACATTACTACAACTAAAAACAGGTTAATATGAATGAAACTACTTTAACGAAAATGAAGCAGATAAAGCTCTATGGAATGCATGGAGCTTTTCGTACTGCTATTGAAACAGGCAAAACAAACGATTACACTTTAGATCAGTTTGTATCGATGCTGGTTGATGCCGAATGGGACGACCGCCAAAACCGCAAGATTGAAAGGGGGATTAAAAACGCCCGGTTCCATTACAAAGCATCAATCGAAAACATTATTTACGATGAAATGAGGAACATTGACCGGAACAGTATTCTACGGCTGGCAGAATGCGATTATATCGAAAAATGTGAGAATATCCTCATTACAGGAAGCACCGGTGTAGGGAAAAGTTATCTGGCAACAGCTTTGGGCTACCAGGCTTGTATCGAGGGGTACAGGGTGATGTATTTTAATGCCAATAAAATGTTTGCGAAACTAAAAATGGCCAAGGCCGATGGTTCGTACCTGAAAGAACTGGCAAAAATAGAGCGGCAACACCTGGTTATTATCGATGATTTTGGGCTGCAACCGCTTGATAACCCCAACCGGCTTGCTTTGCTTGAGATTATTGAAGACAGGCAAAATATAGGTTCTTTGATTGTAACCTCACAAATACCTATTGCTGGCTGGTATTCTGTTATCGGTGAAAAAACCATTGCCGATGCAATACTCGACCGGTTAATCCATCAATCCAACAGGATAGAACTAAGAGGTGAATCAATGAGAAGAAAACGTAAAAAAGAAGAGTAATTATTTTTGTTAAATTTGATTCAAAATAACACTGAAATTGTTCTTTTCGTTTTGGGAAAATCGGGGGTGGTCAATTTACTCCGGCGCAGGTGGTCAACTTAAATCGTAGAAGGGTGGTCAGTTTAAGCGGATTTTCCACTCATACAAATACAGCGCGAGTTGCTGATAGTAACTAGCTGTAGCCTCCATAACGCAAAAACTATTGGCAGGCAATTGCTTGGCAAACTGACGAAAACCTTTGGAATCATTCGCAAAAGAACGATGTCCCGCAATACTGTCCCAAACATCAAATTTGTCTTTCGATACATCAACTCCAACAAAATGATTAATTTTATACATAATATTTTGATTATGAAGGAACGAAACTACGGTAATATAGCAACCTAAAAGCAGGCTTAACAGCCCAGAGAACTGATCGTATTTCTGTAGTAAAAGAGCGGGGATAATCTATGTTGACAGGCTCTGGTGGCCTAAATTGTATCTCAACCTTACTCCACTCTTTCGTTCTTTCTGTTTATAAATAAAAGATAAGAAAATGTAAACTTAGGATGTGTATAGTGCATAAGGGTTTCAGAGGTTTTCGAGCGGTATCACCCGCATCATTTTTGGGTGGTAAATTGATAGGTTTGAAGACCGAAATCCCTTACGACACCATACACTCAACGTTAGCAACAAGGCGAAAAAAGACATGCAATTATAAAAGTTCGGTGCAAACTTGGAGGAATTTATTTTGTTTTTTTCTCCCCCCCGCAAAAAGAAGAAGAGAAACCCCGACCCACATTGCAGCACATTTCCAAGCCCCCACAAGCCAACGCCCAAACCAAAGGCTTGTAAAAGAGCTGCAATTCTGCCTACGCACCGGTGCTTAATTGTTACATTTGAGCTTTGAACAAACCGAGATTATTGAAATTAGTAAAATGAAAAAGGAAATAG
>DASQBW010000579.1:0-5620 GCA_035635015.1 Draconibacterium sp.
TAGTAATTGAGGGCTTCACATCAAGTGAAACCCTCAGTTTATAGTTTAAAAATTACATACTAGATGCTTTGTTTGGGCAGCTGTTCTGTGCCAATAGAAATATTTATCCCAAACGATGCGGTAACACGGTGGGCATTTTTATAATTGAAACATTGCAGCAGGTTATCGGTAACAAAATACAAGTCGGTGCCCGGAAGAAAGCGTAATCTAAAACCCAAACCAACATTGTTAAATTTGTAACCGGCGGTGTAACTCACTGATGTGGAAAGCATGCTCCCGATGTGCCCGTTTAACGAAAGTGTTGCTGAAGCATTGCTCCTTGTACTGTAGAAGGTGTTGTGAAGCAACAAGGCGTAATTCCATTTTGGTGCAAATTGCCGCTTCGCTCCTAAATATATCTTTGTTGGTATACCAACTTTAATTTTGTCCTTTTCTTCAATGTAAATCGTTTCATCTTCATCGTTATAAACTCCGTTAAGATTGTAGGCGTTATTTCTCCATTTTCCAGTTCCCAGATTTAACAAACTTGCCGAAAACTGCCATTCTTCAAACTGATAAGTGGCGCCTAGATCGAGGCTTAGACTGGCATTTTTGAGACCAATTTCATCTTCCCAATTGTCAGGAAATAGTCCTTCGTCCAAATCCAGTTCATTTCCATCAATGGCTTCAGGATTTATTTCTGTTGGCATACCAAGAATCACATTGCCTGAGAAAGTCTCATTGTAATCAACATCGGTATACTCAAAGGTTTCATCGTAATAGGTGTCAACATAATGCGTTTCTTCTCTGGTGATTTTATAATTTATCCCGGATGTCTTTAATCCGAAGGTGTTAAAATTAATAACGGGCCTCACACCAATTGTCAGATTTTCATTCATTACCCGGGCGTATGTGAATCCCATACTTATAAAACCGTTCTCGGTGGCATCCATCTGATTAATAGTAATCGGGAAATTTTCCACGGGAATATCATCATAATCGGCAAGAAGATATACAACCTCGGGTTGTGCTTCATTAACAAAGTAATTTGTTGCAGTCATGTCAAATGCAAAATAACCTTTATCTTTTAAGCTAAATCCAAACGACAGCAGGTTCGCCCGGGCTTCCGAAATAAACTTGTTATTTCCATCAATGGAATTGATAAACTCATCAGGATTATAATTTTCGGATTCCAGATTATCCAGAAAATCATCAAGCTCTCCGTAATTGAATCCCGTATTGTAGGCTTCAACAGACACATTGTTGAGTGCCGGTATTCCAATATGAAACTTCATTGTTGGAATGTTTGCCGGATTGAATGCATTACTTTGTGGCATCCTTTCCATAAAGTACATGGTGCTTTGGGCTTTAACAAAAACAGTTAATAACAGAAACAGCGCAATAAAGGTTATTTTCATGATACTATTAGGTTTTTAATCAAAATTAATATTTATTCTCAATAGCTAAATATACGAATTGTAAAAAACCATTTATTATCAAAAATTTGAGGGCTCCTCTTAACGAGAAACCCTCAATTTTTTTTCAAATCCCTGTAAAGATTTTATTCCTCAACGATGTATTTTATACGGCTATCGAAATTGGTGTAATGAACATACTTTTGGTTTTCCATCCAAAGCACTACTGTTTTTGCATCTTCTGGCTGATAGCGTGGCACATAAGGACGCACATTATCAAGTGTGGAATTTTGAGTTACTGGAAGAATGTCCCATGTTTTACCACCGTCATTAGTAGTGCGTTTTTCAATTTCAAACACATCATTTATCTCCCTTGACAGGTAAATTTCGTTAGGTTTATTTGGATTGAAAGTCATATTGCCCATGTAATGCGGTTCGCGTTCTCTTCTACCTTCAGGAGTTTGCGGAAACCATTTTCCGGCTTTACAAATCTCATAATCTTCCCAGCCTGATGTGCTTGAATTGTACCAGGCATAATGGTATCGGTGATCAGTTTCCTGCGGGTGGCGTGTATACAAAATGTAAGGTGTGCCGTCTTTTTCAACAACATCGCAAATCCATGCACGTCCTTTTTCTTCATCAGCTTTGTACACCACTGAAGCATCTGTTACATGAAACGGCAATTCATCAAGTGTACAGATTTTGCTTCCGTCAACTTTCCAGAATGCACCATTTTCGTAATAGCAATAATACACCGAATTGGTCGGTTCAACACGAGGATGTCCATCGGTAAAAATCATGTGGATTTTTGATTTCCCGTTAGAATGATATTTTACATAGGGTCTGTTGCCTGGAGTAAAAGGCTTATCGCTCATTACCACATATTGCTCGCTCCAGGTATTGCCATTGTCTTCCGAAATAATCACATTGGGTTTAAAACCAATCCAGCGGCCAAACACAAACAGTTTGTTGTTTTCTTCGCTTAAAACAAAAGGGTTGGCATAGGTGTATGTCTCTCGCGGAAAGTTTTTAAGTAGTTCGTCAGTTTTAGGCTTATACACCACATTTTCGCCAAAACTTGCAACATCGGTACCGTTTGTGGTTGTATTACTAACAACTCCTTTGTCGGGGGCATGCCAGGCGTACATTGTAAAAATGTTGCCATTAGGGAGCATCGTAAACGCCGGGTTATCGTGATCATCAAATTCAAATTCAGGATAAATATTATTAAATTTTGATTCGCCCGATGCTATGTTTAAAGACGCTACCTCAATCGATCCATCTTTTTTTACCCAGCCGGTAATAATTTCGTTTTCATTGCCGTAAATGGCTCTGGGATCGGAAAACCAACACCAGGCTCCATCATCATTTAGTGTTTTAATCTGAATGTTTGCAACGGCAGGTTTTTGTTCTTCTTTCTTCTGACTGGTTGAACAGGCAGCGAAAAATACAACACATACGAGTAGTGTAATTAGTCTGAATTTCATAATTTTTTGCTTTGATGCCAAATATACAAATTCAAGTCTTTTGGAATCATTAAAAAACGGATATTGTTTGACTTTTAATAAAAAGTACACTTCATTGGGGGAATTCATTATGTACCATTATTTTTACTTGTAATTTCTTACAAATAACCATACGTATGAAAAAGCTTCTGATCCTTTCCATTCTTCTGCCTGTTAATTTTGTTTCGTTTTCTCAAAAAATTGAATTTTTACCCGATGATTGGGAGAATCCGGCGGTGTTCGAAAAAGGGCAAAATCTTCCGCATGCTTTTCATATTCCTTATGAATCGGCGAACGATGCCATACAAAATTTACCTCGAAAATGTGAGAATTACCAGCTTTTAAACGGACAATGGAAATTTGATTGGGTGGAAACCCCGGATCAGGTGCCTGAAGATTTTTGGCAACCTGATTATGATACAGAAGAATGGGACGAGATAAAAGTCCCTTCCAATTGGCAGATGGAAGGTTTCGGGCATCCAAAATTCAGAAATATTGCTTTGACTTATGAGAGCGATCCTCCGAATATTCCCGATTATTACAATCCAACGGGTTGCTACAAACGAAAATTCACAATACCTGAAAACTGGAAAGACAAAGAGGTGATGTTGCGCTTTGAAGGTATTAAATCGGCCTCGTATGTTTGGGTGAATGGTGAGCGCGTGGGCTATAACCAGGGGGGATTTGAACCGGCGGAGTTTAATATTTCCCAATTCTTGAAGAAAGGGGAAAACGATCTGGCCGTTGAAGTGATTCGTTTCTGCGACGGATCGTACCTCGAAAATCAGGACATGTGGCGGCTCTCAGGCATATTTCGCGATGTGAAATTATATGCCCAGCCCAAAACGTTTATTCACGATTATTATGTGGTTACCGATTTTGATGCAAATTATAAAGATGCCACTTTAACCGTTGAAACGGTGGTGCACAATACTTTGTCGGAGTCGGTTTCAGGAGAAGTTAGTGTTGATGTTTATGATTTGGAAGGACGTTCGATATTGAAAGATGGAACCTTACGGGATAATTTTACGGTTGATTCGATGGGAAATGCCACAGTTGACCTTTCAACGCTAGTTGTTGATCCGCTGAAATGGTCGGCCGAAATGCCCCATCTTTTTATCCTGCTTATTCAGCTTAAAAATGGAGATGGGGAAGTAACCGAAGCATTTACAAAAAAGATCGGTTTCAGGGAAGTAGAATACAACAACAAAATATTAACGGTGAATGGTGTACCTGTTAAGTTAAACGGTGTAAACAGTCACATGCATCATCCGGAACACGGGCAGGCGGTTCCGCTTGAAACACTGAGGCAGGATTTGTTGCTGATGAAACAGCACAACATCAATTGTGTACGCACGTGCCATTATCCGCCAACACCGGAGTATATGGATATGGCCGATGAACTCGGCATGTATATTTTTACCGAAGTAGGCGATGAGGCGCACTACAATATTCATCTTTCCGAAAAAAAGGAATGGACCGAAATGTACCGCGATCGTTCACGGAAACTCGTTTACCGCGATAGGAATCATCCTGCAATAATCGTTTGGAGTGCCGGCAACGAGTCGGGGAGTGGCTTTAACATCAACGAAGTAATTAAAACCGGGAAACAAATTGATCCCAGCCGCCCGGCGTGGATGTATGGTGGAAACACCTTTTATATCCCCTATGAAGATTTGGTTGGGCCACGCTATTGGGTACCGGTTGATTATAAAAACCTGGCACAGGGAAAAGTGTTGCCTCCGAATGATTTACGTGCATCGTTTATGGACGAATACATAGCTGCTACCGGAAATGGCCTGGGCGGCATGGATGAATACTGGGAATACATCTGGAAATATCCTCGTTTGACCGGTGGAGCAATTTGGGACTGGATCAGCCCGGGAATTAAAACCCCGCAATGGATTTTACCCGACAGTTCTGCTTTTAAAAACGATGGCCAAATTATGGGTAGGCCGGTGTTTCAGGATGGTGAAAACGGGCGTGCGCTAGAATTCTCGGGGCACGACGACTGGGTGGAGTTTTACCGGCATCCAAGTCTTGATATTTCAGGAAATCAACTAAGTATAGGCTTTTGGGTAAAACCTTCAAAAATTCCGCAAGCGAATACATTTATAATGAAAGGCGCTCATGGCTATGGTATTCAAATGGCCGATGAGGAGACCCTTGAATTTTATGTTTTTGGCAATCGGCGGGTTGCCGCAATAACTAAGGTAGAGGCTGATTTTTACGAACAATGGCACCACATTGCCGGAATATACAATGGCAGAAGTTTGCAGTTGTACGTTGATAAAAAGCGTGTGGCAAGTGCTTCGTTTAACGAAAATATTTGCGAAACACCTTTCCCGCTGTGTATTGGCCGCGATGCGGAAACACAGGACATTGGCGAGCATTCGGGACGATTGTCAAAAATGGTGATTGACGATGTTCGCGTATTCAATAAGGCGGTAGATATTGCTGCAATAGAAAACGAAAGGGAGGCTATGGTTTTGTACCTCGATTTTGAGGAAGATCAAAAAGAAGGAGATTTTTTTGCAGTGGGCTTGGGTGGAAGAACCTATGGAATCATCTGGCCCGACAGAACCGTTCAGCCGGAAATTAACCAGATAAAACGCTCGGGACAGCCGGTAAAAATTGAAGCTGTCGACATTGAAAGCGGGGTGCTGAAAGTAACTAACCGCCATAATTTTAAAAACATGAATCAGCTGGGTGGTATCTGGC
>DASQBW010000580.1:0-3119 GCA_035635015.1 Draconibacterium sp.
ATTTATTTATTGCCGTTACTCCTTTCGAGGAACGAAATGTGTTGGCATGTTCAATGGCATCGTACCTCGGAGTAAACCGTACAATTGCCCGTATTAACAATTCGGAGTACCTTCAGGCCAGATACCGGGCAAAACTTAACAACCTGGGAATTAACGAACTCATTTATCCTGAAAGTTTAGCTGCGAAGGAAATTGTGGCCTCAGTGAAACAAACGGCTACACGTCAGTTAATCGAATTTTCAAACGGAAAGCTAATCATGATGGGGATAAAAGTTCGGGATAATGCCCCTATCCTGAATAAAACGTTCGAAGAATTATCGCAAGACAACCAACACCTTTTGGTTGTTGCCATCAACCGCGACAATAAAACCATCATTCCGAGTGGAACTGATTTTATACAAAACGGTGATATTGTTTTCTTTGTTACCACCCCTGCCGAGCAAAATAATGTTTACGAATTAACCGGGAAAAAGCTTTTTGAAGTTAAGAACATCATGTTTTTAGGCGGTAGCCGGATTGCCCAAAAAGCAGTGGAACAACTGGGAGATAACTACCGCATAAAAATAATTGAAGGCGACCGGAAGAAGTGCGAAAAAATTGCCGACAAGTTTGAGAATGTTCTGGTGATTAATGGCGATGGCCGAAACCTGAACCTGCTTCGCGAAGAAGGAATAGAAAAAATGGATGCCTTTGTGGCAACAACCGGAAATTCAGAAACCAATATTCTGGGTTGTCACCTGGCAAAATCCTATGGCGTTAGAAGAACGGTTGCCGAGGTTGAAAACTTAGCCTATATGAACCTGGCCGACAATATGGATATCGGTAGTATTTTTAATAAAAAACTGATTGCAGCAGGATACATTTACCGGTTCACATTAAATGCCGAAATCTCAAAAGTAAAATGCCTCACTGCTTCCGATGCAGAAGTGTTTGAGTTTATTGCTAAACCAGGAGCAAAAATCACCCAAAAACCAATTAAAGACCTTGATTTTCCGGAAGAAGCCAAAATTGGAGGTATCATTCGGGGAACAATGGGTTATGTTGCCCACGGTTACACTCAAATCCAGGAAGGCGACAAGGTGGTAGTATTCACCCTGCCCTCCGGAATTAAAAAACTGGAAAAATTCTTCAAATAGAAGTAAATTACCAGAACATGAATTTCAAAATCATAATCAGGGTACTCGGTTTTCTTTTATTTGTTGAAGGAATAGCAATGTGCATTGCCTTGCTTGTTTCTTTAATTTATGGAGAGTCGGACATAACCGCTTTTATTCTTTCGGCAGGAATTAATCTTGCAATCGGGGGGCTTATTGTCGCAACAACTTCGAAGGCAAAAAAAGATATCGGCAAACGCGAAGGCTTTATCATTGTATCCATGGTGTGGATTGTTTTCTCATTTTTTGGCAGTTTACCATACATCATCAGTGGTTCTATACCTAACTTTACGGATGCATTTTTTGAAACTATATCTGGTTTTACGACCACCGGTTCATCCATATTAAACGATATTGAAGCGCTTCCTCATGGAATGCTGTTCTGGAGAAGTATCACCCAATGGCTGGGAGGAATGGGAATTATTGTTTTATCGCTGGCAATTTTACCGGTTTTTGGGATCGGGGGTATGCAGCTGTTTATGGCCGAAGTACCAGGTCCAACACCCGATAAAATTAGTCCTCGAATTAAACAAACTGCAAAAACACTTTGGGTAATCTACCTGGGATTTACACTTGCCGAAACCGTGTTACTTTGGATTGGGGGAATGACCCTGTTCGATGCAATATGTCATTCGTTTACAACCATGGCAACAGGAGGTTTTTCAACAAAACAGGCAAGTATTGCGCATTGGCCCTCGCCCTTTATTCAATATGTAATTATCATTTTTATGTTCCTTGCCGGAACAAATTTTACACTCTCATATTTTGCAATAAAAGGGAAATTCTCGGTAGCGTTTAAAGATGAAGAATTTAAATATTACAGTTTTTTTACTTTAGGTTTTACTGCGCTTATTTTTATTGGGCTATTGGTAACAACCGAGTTTGGTGTCGAAAAAGCATTTCGCGATGCACTATTTCAGGTGATAACCATTATCACCACTACCGGTTATGCTACAGCCGATTACCTGGGTTGGGTCCCAATATTGACCATGCTGATTTTCTTACTTTTCTTTTTCGGAGGTTCGGCCGGATCGACCGGAGGTGGTATAAAGATTATGCGAATCGTTGTTCTGCTAAAAAACGGGTACTACGAGTTGAGGCGTTTGGTTCATCCCAACGCCGTTATTCCGGTAAAATTTAACAAGCATTCTGTTGATTCAAAAATCGTTACCAACGTGTTGGCATTCTTTATGATATATTTCGTAATATTTGCATTCAGTAGCGTTATTTTTACACTCTTCGAACCCGATATGGAATCATCAATGGGAGCTGTAGCTACTTGTTTAGGAAACATTGGCCCCGGTTTAGGAACGGTAGGACCGGCAGAAAATTTTTACCACATTAAGCCTATTGGTAAATGGTTTTTGTCGTTTTTAATGCTACTCGGACGCCTTGAATTATTTACTGTTCTGGTGCTCTTTTCTCCCTCCTTCTGGAATGAATAAATAACCATCTAAATTACCAACTCCCCTTTTCCTTGTCGTATTATGGCCGGTTCATCTAATGTGCAATCAACAATTGTTGAAGGGATTAATTCACCAAATCCTCCGTCAATTACAACATCAGCCAATTCGGCAAATTTTTCGTGAATCAACTCCGGATCGGTAGTATATTCCAAAATTTCATCATCGTCGTGCACCGACGACGACATAATCGGATTACCAAGTTCCTGCACAATTTCACGAATGATATTGTTATCAGGAATACGAATACCAACTGTTTTTTTCTTTCCCTTAAAATACTTTGGCACTTTGTTGTTGGCCTCTAAAATAAAGGTAAAGGGTCCCGGCAAATTCTTTCGAAGAAGTTTAAAAATATGATTTGGAATTGGTTTGGTATAGTCCGAGAGATGACTAAAGTCGCTGCAAATAAATGAGAAGTTACTCTTTTCAATTTTAATCCCCTTGTAGCGGGCGACCTTTTCAACTGCCTTTTGGTTGGTTATGTCGCATCCCAAACCATAAA
>DASQBW010000581.1:0-2710 GCA_035635015.1 Draconibacterium sp.
TTTCTAAATTTGACCAAATGGAAAATAAAAAAATAGCAATAATCGGAGTTGGAAACATGGGTGGAGCAATCGCCTCCGGTCTTTTAAAATCGGGATCCGTAGAGGCTTCGAACATCGCAGTTTCCGACAGAAAAGAAGCTACACTCAAAAAAATGAGTGGTTTGGGAATCAATGTATTTACAAACAATGTTGAAGCAGCTAAAAATGCTGATGTAATTATTGTTGCCGTAAAACCATACCATATTGAAGGTGTAATAAAAGAGTTGAAACCTCTTTTGTCGGCCGATAAAATTTTTATTTCCATTGTTGCCGGTGTTGGAATTGAAGAGCTTGGCAATATGGCCGGCAAAAACATTCCTATTTTCAGGGTGATGCCAAATACGGCCATTGCTTTACAAGAATCGCTAACCTGTATTTCGGCAAACGGACATACTGAGCCACATCGTGAATACGTGGTAGAATTATTTAACAAATTGGGTAAAACCATCGAAATTCCGGAAGAATTAATGGCGGCAGCAACCGTGCTATCGTCCTGTGGCATTGCTTACGCACTGCGTTACATCCGTGCAGCAATGCAGGGCGGTATCGAGATTGGATTTAGTGCGGAAATGGCCCAGCTTATTACTGCTCAAACAGTAAAAGGTGCCACCGAGTTATTGTTACAATCAGGCAATCATCCTGAACGCGAAATCGATAAGGTAACAACTCCAATGGGCGTAACCATCACCGGATTAAATGAGATGGAACACAGGGGGTTTAGTTCTTCACTCATTCAGGGAGTAATGGCCTCTTATAAAAAGATAAAAGACAACTAATAAAAGTGCTGACACGATACAATAAAATAACAGTTAAAATTGGCAGTAACGTACTGGCAGAATCCGACGGAACCTTGAACGTTTCGCGTATGGAGCACCTTGTGGATCAAATTGCTCTGCTGCATCAGAATGGTATTGAGGTAGTTCTGGTTTCATCGGGAGCAGTTGCAGCCGGCCGGGGCGTTATGAAGGAAACAAAAAAATCAGATGCCGTATCGCAACGCCAGTTGTGGGCTGCACTTGGCCAGGTAAAATTAATTTCACGTTATTCTGATTTTTTCCAAAAAGACAAAGTTACCTGTGCCCAGGTTTTAACAACAAAAGAAAATTTCTCCAGCCGGGGGCATTACCTGAATATGAAAAATTGCATAACTACCCTGCTGGAACATAAGGTAATTCCAATTGTTAATGAAAATGATACGATTTCGATAACCGAATTAATGTTTACCGACAACGATGAACTTTCAGGACTGATTGCTTCGATGGTTGGATCTGAAGCTCTTATAATTTTAAGCAACATCGATGGCGTGTACAACGCTCATCCTGAAAGTGAAGGCGCTGAGTTGATTGAACGAATTGAAGGTGCTGAGAAGGAACTTCAAAACGCCATTTCTTCGCAACGTTCAGATTTTGGACGAGGTGGCATGCACACCAAATACCGAATTGCAAAAAAAGTTGCCGGCGACGGCATTGCAGTGCATGTGGCAAACGGAACCCGTAAAAATGTATTAATCGATCTTCTTAACAAAGAAGAAAAAGTTAGTCATACCTACTTTGTTCCAAACAACAAACCATCAAGCGGTGTTAAAAAATGGATCGGATATTCCAACGGCTTTACAAAAGGACGAGTGGTAATAAACGAAGGAGCCGTTAATGCTCTGCTTTCTGATAAGGCAGTTAGTTTGCTTCCTGTAGGAATTGTTAGCATAAAAAGTGAATTTAAAAAGGGTGATTTGATTAAAATCACAGACAATAAAGGCAAGCATATAGGTATTGGGAAAGCCTCGTATGGTTCAGACAAAATTGAAAAGGAAAAGCTTTCAGACAAACAAAAACCGGTAATTCATTATGATTATTTATATATAGACAATAAAACAAATCGTACATTGAAATAGAAGAAATAAAAAACAGCTCAGAGTAAACTTTGACTAATGTTTGTCGTCTCCGGCAAACTTATTCTTACTCCCCTTTTTTTTGATGCCTTAATTTAAACTTATTCTGAGCTCCCTCTCCCTCCCCCGGGAGAGGGTTTTTTCTTACCAGTTTAAAAAATGAGAAAAAATGAAGATAGAACAACAACTGCAAAAAACACTGGAAGCTTCGCGTAAGCTTAACCTTGTGAATAACGAGCAGGTAAAAACACTTTTACTGGAATTGGCAAATGAAGCAAGGGTAAAAGCACAAATGATTTTAACCGAGAATCAAAAAGATCTGGACCGGATGGATCCTGAAGATCCGAAGTTTGACAGGCTAAAACTTACCGAGGAGCGCATTGAGGGAATTGCTTCCGACATGGAGAATGTGGCCCGCCTCGACAGCCCCGTGGGCAAAACATTAAAAGAAACACAACAAGATAATGGACTTAAAATCAAAAAAGTTTCAGTGCCTTTTGGGGTTATTGGCATTATATACGAAGCACGTCCTAATGTCACCTTCGATGTTTTTGCCTTGTGTTTAAAATCGGGGAATGCCTGTGTTTTAAAAGGAGGTAGCGATGCCATTTATTCCAACCAGGCCATTGTTTCCATAATTCGCGATGTGCTAAAGAAATTCAACCTCGACGAAAATACCGTAACCCTTCTTCCTGCCGGGCGCGAAGAAACTAACGAAATGTTACGCGCACACGGCTACATCGATCTAATCATCCCACGTGGAAGCCAGGGATTGATAAATTT
>DASQBW010000582.1:0-12674 GCA_035635015.1 Draconibacterium sp.
GAAGTGGCAGAAGAGCCAGAAGCTGCAACAGAAACTGAAGTTAAAGCTGAAGAAGCAACTGAAGAGCCAAAAGCTGATGAAGCAGCTGACGAAGAAAAGAAAGAAGACTAATAATTTTCTTTACGATATTGAAAAGCCGGATTGTTTTTGCAGTCCGGCTTTTTCATTTTAAAAGGGCAAAGGATTCCATCCATATACGTTGAAAATAATAAGGATGAAATCCTTCTTTCCATTACCTAATTCCCTATAACTCTTAGGCTGGCGGCCAGGCTTCCCGCTACAGTTGTCACAGCGTTTGGTATTTCCACCACTGAGTGTTGGCTAATGTCCCTTTGCAGCGTTATGAAAGCAGTAAATAGAACTATTTGATGGCAGTGTACGCCTACGAATGCCCTAATTGGAAGTCTGTGACGCTTTCGCAACCCTACGAAAGTTATAAATAGAGGTCTTGGGGAGAGTGCTTATAGTCAGCTATATAGGTGTTTTTATATTGCGGACGGTTTTGGGAAATCGCCTACAGCAAGTCTTACTGGCTAAAGCCCGGTTCCGAGGGCTAGACTTAACCCCGGCTAATGACAAATGCGTGAGATAACGCGCGGGAGCGGGGAGGAGTATGAAGACCTATAGGTTCCAAAGTATCTTAAGCTCTTTCAGAGCGATGAGTTAATTTGTATAAATACACAGGGTGCTACCCTGTGTTATTACTTTAGCACCTTTGGTGCTGTTTACCTGGCAGATGAATTTTAAAATCCCTCATTGGTACTGATTGCTCATCAGTACCTTTTGTACAAAAAATGTAGATTCAAATCTATTTTTGAATCGAGGCTTTCGTATTTAAAAATAGCCCAAGGGGCTATATGCATTAGCATAGGGCAACGCCCTTTGAAATAAAAGTAGGTTTGAGCATCGCCCTGAAAGGGCAGAAGTATAACCACTTAAAAGCACTACAAAACGGATGGCATTCTTTCTCAAATGACCAATGTTCACTGACTAAAAACGCTTCCCCCACCACTTCTTCAAACGTTCCAGAATTTTAACTTCAGCTGCGTTATTTTGCGGCTGGTAAATACGGTTGTTTTTAATCGCTTTGGGGAGGAAATCCTGCTCCACAAAATTGCCGTCGTACGAATGGGCATATTTATAATCTTTACCGTAACCAATTTCTTTCATCAGCTTGGTTGGTGCATTTCGGATGTGCAGCGGAACAGGTAAGTCGCCGGTTTGTTTTACCAGTGCAATGGCATTATTGATGGCTTCGTAGGCCGAATTACTTTTTGGCGAGGTAGCCAGGTAAATGGTACATTCTGATAAGATGATACGCGCTTCGGGCATCCCGATTTTATGCACGGCATCGAAAGTGTTTTGTGCCATCAGCAAAGCGTTTGGGTTGGCCAATCCAACATCTTCGGCGGCCAGTATAAGTAAACGACGGGCAATAAATTTTATTTCTTCGCCACCTTCAAGCATACGCGCCAGCCAATACACCGCTGCATCCGGATCGCCACCACGAATACTCTTAATAAAAGCGGAAATAACATCATAGTGCATTTCACCCTTCTTGTCGTAAATGGCCAGGTTTTTTTGCAGCTTATCGGTTACTTTTTTATCGGTTATAACAATGTTGTTGCTGTCTTCGCCAAGTGTAACCAGTTCCAGCACATTTAGCAATTTCCGGGCATCGCCGCCCGAGTAGCGCAGTATCGCAGCATCTTCGCGCAGAGTTATCTTTTTCTCCTTAAGCACTGTATCTTTTTTTGCTGCCTGTTTGATAATCTTTAGCAAAGCAGCCTTATCCAAATGCTCCAGAATATAAACCTGGCAACGCGAGAGCAGGGGAGAGATCACTTCGAACGAAGGATTTTCGGTTGTTGCACCAATTAATGTAATCGTTCCGTCTTCAACAGCACCCAACAGCGAGTCTTGTTGCGATTTACTAAAACGGTGAATCTCATCGATAAACAGTATCGGGTTTGGACGGCTAAAGAACTGTTGTTTTTTTGCTTTATCAATAACATCGCGTATATCTTTTACTCCTGAGTTAATGGCACTCAGGGTAAAAAACGGACGCTCCAGTGTGTTGGCAATAATGCGCGCAAGGGTTGTTTTTCCCACTCCCGGAGGCCCCCATAATATCAATGATGTAATCTTACCTGAATCGATCAGCTTACGCAAAACAGCATTTTTCCCAACAAGGTGTTCCTGTCCGATATAGTCATCCAGTGTTTTTGGTCGTAAACGTTCTGCTAATGGCTGATTCACTTTTCGCTAAATTTTAAAATTAAACTCAAAAATAGGTAATTCTGTGAATTGTATTTCAGGCGTTGATAATTAATGACATTAAACTTTGTTAAGGTTCTTTATATTCTGTTATAAATATGAATTCATATTTTTATGTTAATAGAAATAATCCAACAATAGAACAAAATGCAAGTTGATAACCAAACAGTCTCCGATATTGAACTTTTTTCACGGAATAAAGGTGTTAACTCTCTTTATAACTATTATAACAGAACCATTACGAATGGAGGTAGTGAGAAATTGTACAATTTTCTACGAAATCCAGTCTCCGATTATCAATTTTTGCAGGAGAGGAAAAATGAAATTCAATTTTTTTATACGAATGAGATAAGACTGGAGCTTACGAAAAGAACGATTGATTTTATAGAACATTACCGAAAAATAGGTCGATTTCCATTGCGTGCAAACTGGATTGATGCAATTACAGATGGCGTTCAGAATAAAATAGTTGAAGACGGTAATTATTACATTATCCGTGAAGGCATTTTTCATTTGTTAAACTTGTTGTTACATCTGAAACGATTTTTAGATGGGTTAAAGGATTTTGAAGTTCCCAAATCGTTGCAGAATAAATTAGCTCATTGTCATAACTTTCTTGAACAAAAAAGTCTGGCTTTAAAGCTTGAACAATTACCCGGAGATTCGTATAAATTGAAATGGATTGTATTAGGGAAATTGGATACACTCTTTCGATTAAAAATGAAAAGCGAACTACAGGAGGTAATGAATACCATATATATGATTGATGTGTGGCAGACTCTTGCCGGATTATTAAAAGATAAACGGTTTTCGATGGCAGACTATCAGTGTGGAGAGAAACCTGTTTTTGAGGTGGAAGAATGTTTTCACCCTTTTCTGGACGAGCCTGTTAAAAACAGTTTTAACTTTATAAATGAATCCAATTTGTGTTTTCTCACCGGACCCAATATGTCGGGAAAATCAACATTCCTAAAGACGCTTGGATTAATCATTTATGTGTCACATCTTGGTTTTCCTGTACCTGCAAAACGGGTAAAAACTTCGATATACAAAGGACTTTTTACTACAATTAATTTATCGGATAACCTGAACCTTGGCTTTAGTCATTTCTATACAGAAGTAAAAAGGGTAAAAGATATGGCCCTTGAACTAAAATCACAGCAAAGTATTTTTGTGATTTTTGACGAATTATTTAAAGGGACTAATGTTAAAGACGCTTATGACTCTACATTGATGGTAGTGAAAGCTTTGTCGAAGATAAAAGGCAGTACTTTTTTTATATCGTCGCATATTTTGGAGGTTGCAGAGGATATTAGTGGTACTGAAAATATTGATTTCCGCTGTTTTGAATCGGCTTTGGTAAATGATAAAGCAGTTTATGATTTTAAATTGAAAGAAGGAGTTTCTAAAGAGAGGGTCGGCTTTCAGATTGTTAAGCGTGAAATGATTGAAGATATTCTTGAAGAAATTATCTGTAATCAACAAAAATAACACTTCAAATTATTTTAGATTGCACTGTGTCTTTTCTTCTTATTCTAGTTACAATAACGCTTAATAATGTTGTAAGCTCCGTGGATTCCAAGTTCTCCTGCACGGCTTAAATCCAATGCTCCACCTTCAATGTCGTCGAGAAAAATCTTCGTAAGTCCCCGGTTAAAGTAGGCTTCTGCAAATTTGGGTTCCAGGTCTATTCCCCTGGTTAAATCTTCAATGGCACTTTGGTATTCCCCTAAACGCAGTTTAATATAGGCGCGGTTGTAATAGCCAAGAAAGAAATCGGGATGTAGAAACAATGTAACGGCATAATCGTCCAGTATTTCCTGGTACTCAAGTGTTGAAGGTTCTTCCTTGCTAAGATCATTCCCTGTTTGTTGGTTTAGGGTAATGCTTGTAGCAGTAGCTGAACCTGCCAATAGTTCTACCTGCTCATTAAACTTGTATCGGGTGTTGGCTCTTGTAAAGTAGGCTATTGTAGCTTCTTCATCTAACTTTATTGCCTTGTCGAGGTCGGAAAAAGCATTGTTATAATCTCCGGTAAGGCTATAAAAAATACCACGGTTTAAGTAGTTGTAGGCATTTTCCTGAACCGAAATTTTTTCATTGAAAAAAAGTATAAAATTCTCGAAAACCGATTGATAGGTAGTTACAGGTTTATTGGTAATGGTAAACAGGGGGTTGTAATTATTTAAGGCATTCAATTCGTCAATAAGCACATTGTAGTATTGGAACCGGTCATAGTCTACCGCATTTTTTTCGAAGGCAGAGATAAAAAACATCGGTTGTAAATCGATCACAATGTTTCTATTCTGGATTCGTCCGTCGTCAATTTCTTGTTCTTCAGTAGGTATGTCCCTGGTATCTTCAACCACGAGATCCATCCGCATTTGTCGTCTGCGTTTTTCAGCTTCAAGCTCTTCTTTCCTTTTTTCTTCTTCCGATTCCTGATCTGCAACATCAGCATTGTTTTGTTCTTGCGCTTGTTGTTGGTTGTTTTGTGCTGTTGCCTGTTGATTTGATGATGAATTTTGTTGATTATTATTTTGTGCAGACGAGGAGTTTTGCTGTTGATTTTTCTGATTTTGTTGTTGTTGTTGTTGTTGTTGTTGTGCCAATTGTTCGGCATCAATTCTTCTCTGGCTTAAATCGAATTGTGGATTAAGTTGGGCTGCAATTCTATAATCGTTTTCGTAACCCGGTCGGTTTAATATTTCGCGTGCCATTGCACGGTTAAAATAAGCACTGGCAATTTCCGGATTTAGTTGTATTGCCATGTCGTAATCCATAATCGCACTTTCGTAGTCTTCCAGTTTGTGTTTTACAATTCCACGGTTGTTAAATGCCATGGCATTTTCAGGGGCAAACCGAATACTCTGATCGAAGTCGCGCAGTGCCGAGGCATAATCTTCCATTTCTAACCGGGCCAGCCCCCGGTTTAAATAGGCATCGGCATAGTGTGGTCGGATAATAATTACCTGGTTTAAATCCTTAATTGCTCCTTCTGTATCTCCACTGACAATCTTGGCATTGCTTCGATTCATAAGGGCGTGGGTTGATTTTGGATTAATTTCGATGGCTCGGTTATAATCTTCAATGGCTCCGTCTAAGTCTTTTAAAGCCAGTTTGGCAATACCCCGGTTGTTGTATATTGTTTCATCGTCAGTATCAAATTCCAGCGCACGGTTATAATCTTCAATCGCACGTTTATAACGCCCCAGACTGTGGTAGGCCATTCCCCGGTTATTATACGCCCTGGGGTAATAGGGTTTTATTTCAATAGCTTTGTCGTAATCGCTAATGGCTCCTCGGTAATCTTCGAGCGAATGTTTAGCTGTGCCACGGTATAAATATGCTTCGGGAAGATAGGGCTTGAACTCAATTACAATATTGAAATACTCAATAGCACCGGTGTAATTTCCTATTGAGATTCGGGTTCTTCCTACACGTATGAAATGGTTGATGTTTAACTGCGCTTCGGCCAGAAAACCCATGGAAAGTATGAATGCTAAAAGTATTGTAAGTTTCTTCATTTACTATTTGATTAATCCGAACAAACAAAAATAATATTTTACAACTTCTGCTATATAAACCATTAGTTTTATTTAACTTATTGGCACAAAAAACAAAAAATGTGTAAACGTTGTAACTGGAGTACAAAAAATGAGTTAATGATCGCTTATCATGATGAAGAGTGGGGAGTGCCGCTGCATGATGACGATAAATTGTTTGAGTTTTTTGTGCTGGAAGGATTTCAAGCCGGGTTAAGCTGGCAAATTGTTTTGAATAAAAGAGAAGGTTTTCGAAAGGCCTTTGATCATTTTAATCCGCGAAAAGTTGCACAGTATTCCGAAGACAGGATTCAGCAGCTGATTCAGGATAAGTCAATTATCCGAAATCAACAAAAAATAAGAGCTTGTATAAATAACGCTCAACGGTTTCTTGAGGTACAGAATGAATTTGGAAGTTTCGATAAGTACATTTGGGGATTTGTTGATTTTAAACCCATTCAGCATTCATTTAAACAGATTGATGAACTGCCTGCCAAAACCGAACTGTCTGACATCATCTCAAATGACCTTAAAAAAAGGGGATTCAAATTTGTTGGGTCTACCGTAATTTATGCACATATGCAGGCCACCGGAATGGTAAACGATCATCTTGTTTATTGCTTCCGGTACAAGGAAGTGCAGCAATTGTAATCACGAAACAATTACATAACATTTAATTTGAAAACTGCTATACAGTTTTTATTAAGTCTACCTTAATTTCTCTTTTCGAAAAAGAAATAATTATTAATTTTGACGCTAATTCAAAAAAGAGGGATAAATAATTAGTCATTGTTAATTATGAAATTAGGGTTCATTTTAACCGTATTTATTGCGGTTTTTTCGTTTAGTGTGTTTGCACAGGACAATAAGGATGAAGAGGCGAAAGGATATGTTTTTGAAGATGAAATTCAGTTAGCCGCTACTTCAATAAAAGATCAGAATAGTTCAGGTACATGTTGGTCGTTTTCAGCAATATCATTTCTTGAATCGGAGATGTTGCGGCTCGGAAAACCCGAAGTTGATTTGTCGGAGATGTTTATTGTTTGGCATACTTATTCCGAAAAAGCAAAAAAGCATGTGCGTTTGCATGGTAACCTTAATTTTGCTGCCGGTGGTGCTTTCCACGACGTAACCAATATGATTCGCGAATTTGGTATCGTTCCGGAATCGGTCTACGACGGGCTGAATTACGGCGAAGAAAAGCATGTGCATGGCGAAATGGACAACGTTTTAAAAGAACATGTTGATGCAGTAATTCAGAATAAAAACCGTAAGCTAAGTACTGTTTGGCACGAATCAATCGAAACAACATTAAATTCTTACCTTGGAGAACTTCCAACAAAATTTACGTATGAAGGCAAACAATATACACCACAAAGTTTTGCCAGCGATTTTGTCGGGTTAAATATGGATGATTATGTGGAAATAACTTCTTATACACACCATCCGTTTTACGACAAATTTATTCTTGAAGTTCCCGATAACTGGTCATGGGATCAGGTATACAATGTTCCGTTGGAAGACCTTGAAACCATTATGGATTACGCTCTGGTTAATGGATTTACTATTGCGTGGGCTGCCGATGTGAGTGAAAAAGGTTTTGCCAGCAGTAATAAAGGTGTTGCTGTTCTTCCAAAAATGCCCGAAGAGGATATGAGTGATGCAGAAATTGCCAAATGGGAAGCACTTCCACAAAAAGAAAAGGAAAAGGAACTGTTTAAACTGGATCAGCCTGTACCCGAATTGAATGTAAAACAAGAAATGCGTCAGACTGCTTTTGACAACTATGAAACCACCGATGATCATGGGATGCATATCATTGGTACAGCAAAAGATCAAAACGGCGATATTTTCTATAAAGTAAAAAATTCGTGGGGGGATTACAATAAATACAACGGATACTTTTACGCCTCAAAACCTTATGTGAATTACAAAACGATGTGCATTATGGTGCACAAAGACGGCATACCCCAAAGTATAAGAGAGAAACTTAAGCTTTGATTTTTAAGCCCCTCATGATTCCTGAGGGGCTTATTTTTTATCAAATTTGTGTTTTCATTCACACCTCATTGGCAGCGTAAAAAAATCGTTTACATTTGATAGTCCTTAACAAAATCTTTAGAAAAGAATATTTTCAGGAATAACATGTCTGGTGTAATTTAGCAATGAAACGACTTTTTAGCATATTTCTTTTTTTAACAACTACACTTCAAATTGTTTCGGCACAAGAAGACTGGTCTTGGTGGAATGATGCCCACGGATGGGAAATTGGCGATCCGGGCTGGAGAAACTGGATGATTATTTCACCTGCATATTTTGGTCCAAACGCGTTACCTGTTCCCGAGATAAAAAAAGGGATTCTTGATGATCATACTGAATTTGAACTAACCATTTCCAATCATTTTCTTTCGGGCGATCCAACGCAAGATATTTCGGGTCGAGTCTACATCCCTTTTGCAAAAAATAAAATTGCCATAGAAATGTACGGTGTGCTGCTTGAACATTATGCATATACTGAAACGGTAAGAGACGAACGATTTTCGCGCGATAAAGATGGAAAAGGTTATGGCATTGGTGATTTTTATTTCTCAACACTTATTCAGCTTTTTAAAAACCGAGCGTTCCCAAATTCGATGTTCAGGGTGATATTAAAAACTGCTTCGGGAACAAATTTTGAGGGTGCACGCTATGCTGATACGCCTGCCTATTCATTCGATTTTAGTTTCTCGAAAGATTACGGGCAGCCAGAAACACTGCTATTCAGACCACATGCAATGCTGGGCTTTTACAGTTGGCAAACCAACGATGAATTGAATTTGCAAAATGATGCTTTGCTTTATGGTGCAGGTGCCGATCTTCGGAAAAATGACTGGTGTTTTACACCTTCGTGGTCGGGTTATTTCGGGTATAAGAATAATGGCGACCGGCCAATGCAACTGAATTTTGAACTCAGAAAAGAAATGAACACAAGGGCTATTGCGTTTACCTATCAGCACGGATTACACGATTGGCTTTATAAAACAATACGATTTTCTTTTATCTGGAAACTTAATGGTGTTGAGTAAGTTCTCGTCAATCAGAATTTATACCTTTGCCAGGGGAATTTCCGGTATCTGTATTACCGTTGATTATAGTCAATAAATAATTGAAATGAAGAAAAAGCTTTCACTCGTAATATGTGTTTGGAATGAAGAACTAAACATTAAACCATTATCGGAACAAATTAAAGCAGCACTTGAAGGAATTGATTACGAAGCTATTTTTGTGGATGATGGATCGACCGATAAAACCCGGGAGGAGATCAGAAAAATAAATAACGATCGGTTTTTGTTGGTGGAGTTAAAACGGAATTACGGGCAAAGTTCGGCCTTGCAGGCCGGTATCGATCAGGCTGAAGGTGAATTTATTGCCTTAATTGATGGTGATTTGCAAAACGATCCGGCTGATGTTCCGATGATGTTGGAAATGATTGAAAATGAAGATTGGGATATGGTTGCCGGTATTCGAGCCAATCGAAAAGATGGAATGTTCCTGCGCAAAGTCCCATCTAAAATTGCCAATTACATGATCCGTCGTACCACCGGAATTTATATGAAAGATTTGGGATGTACGCTAAAAATATTCACCAACGAAACCATTAAAAATATTCATATTTACGGAGAACTTCACCGGTATATTCCTGCATTGGTAACACTTGAAGGAGCAACGAAAATTACACAGATAGATGTCAATCATCGTCCTCGCGAATTTGGTAGCTCAAAGTACAATCTTAGTCGTACCACCCGGGTAATGAGCGATCTGGTACTGATGCTTTTCTTCAAAAAATACCTGCAACGTCCGATGCACTTCTTTGGAAACATTGGGATTTTTACCTTAGGGATAGGTGTTTTAATAAATATATACCTGTTGATATTAAAATTTATGGGTAATGACATTTGGGGAAAACCATTGTTGTTGCTTGGTATCCTATTGGTTTTAGGTGGAATCCAGTTTATAACTACAGGTATTATTGCGGAGTTGCTGATGCGAACTTATTTTGAATCGCAGCAGAAAAAACCATACCGGATTAGAAAGGTATCGCCGGCAACCGAAAATTGATTAGTAGTTTTCTAACATATTGACAGTTTGTTGATTTATTATAACTTTAAACTGTTTAAATCAGTTAAAGCCGGTTAATATGAAAACTAGTATTCTTTCTATAATTATTCTTTTTGTTTTTGTTTCATTGGTCGATAGCGCCACGGCTCAAAAACGTCTCATCAAAGGTGTTGTTACCACTTTCGACAGTATAGCCTTGATTGGTGCTGATGTTAAGGTGAAGAGTTCGAAAGAGATTGTGAAAACTGATACTCTCGGCGAGTTTGAAGTTATGGTACAACCAAAGGATAAAATCAGTATTTCTGCTAAAGGATTTCAGAAAGTTAATGTGAAAATTGAAGAAAAAATAAAGATTGTAGCTGTTAATCTGAAATTGAAACCAACGGAAAAAGCCAAAGAATATGCCATTGGTTATGGTTACGTTAAAGACGCAGACAGACTGAATGCATTGGCACAACTGAACAGTGACGATGTAGATTTTTCGCAATACTCGAATATGTACGACTTGATTAGGGGAAGATTTGCAGGAGTACAAGTGAGTAATAGTGGAGAGATTATGATACGGGGAATATCTTCAATAAATTTAACCAACGCTGCCTTAATTATTATCGATGGTATGCAGGCCGATAATAGTGTTATGAACAGTTTGCCGCCTTCGCAGGTTAAGAGCATAAACATAATTAAAGACGGAGGCGCTGCAATATATGGTGCGCGCGGAGCAAACGGCGTAGTTATTATCGAAACCAAGAAGGGGAATGAATAATAATAAATTATGAATTAATATTCTGGATTTTAGATTGTATTTGAAATAGCACCAATCATGAGTAAGGCTGTCACCATTGCAACATTCACAAGTAATTTTGATGTGAAATACATGTTGTTTAAAGAAATGCTAGATGAGGCTGGTATAGAATTTATGGTAGTTAATGAAATTTCCAGTACTATTGATGGAGTCTACAAGGGCAGCCCAACAAATATTGGTATAGAGATTCGGGTTTTGGAGGAAAATGCTGTGGAAGCGGAAAACATCCTAAACTCAATTAAATAATTTTTACAACAGAAAGAATATAATCAGTTTTTGGATATAATCTAAGGGACGAGATTAGGTTATATTTCTGCCATAAGCATTCGTGCTTCACTTTTTAATATTGCCGGAAGCTGGATGTGCCTGCGTTCAATACTGAGCAACCAATATTTTATTTCGTTTGTTTTTAGCGTGTACAATACCTCCCGAAACTGTTCTATTTGGCTATTGGTGTAAGCGTTTTCATCCACCTCCTTAAATTCATCGAGTTCTTCGTCGTCGTAATATTCAATGATTGACGCATCCATTTTTATCTGGTCGAATTCACAAACCTCATGTGCTCCGCAACAGTCTGATGGAGGGGTTGCAACTTCTTCTTTTATGCCGGTTTTTTGTTTCTGTTTTTTATTGACCTTCACTAAATATATAATACCTGTAACGGTGAACAGAATAATACCTATTGTGATAATTATTTCCATGCCGCAAAAATAGCATTTTTGGAACAAAATATTCTTCGCTTTTTTCTTAGGTTAACCTAGTTTTAAGAGCGTGTTTAGTCAAGTTTTATTAAACCTTTTTTTAGGGCATATTTTACGATGTCAGAGTTCGTTTTCAGGTCAAGCTTTTCAAGAATGTTCTGCTTGTGTGTTCCAACTGTTTTTACACTAATAAACAACTTTTCGCCAATTTCGCGGGTGGATTTTCCTTCAGCAAAGAGTAAAAAAATCTCTTTTTCCCGATCAGACAGTCGCGCATATGAATCATCTTCATCGGTACTCGAATTTAGGTAACCATTGATAACAATTTCGGTAATATCTTCGCTGAGGAATTTTTTACCCTCGTAAACGGATGTAACAGCATCGGTTAACTGGCGATAAGTACAATTTTTTAGCAGATAACCGTCGGCACCAGCTTCAAGCATGCCTTTTACATACTGTTTGTCGGAGTGCATGGATACTGCAATGATTTTAATTTCCGGCATTTTTTCTTTCAAAATACGTGTAACTTCAATACCGTTTATTTTTTCCATCGCAATATCAACCAATAGAACATCAGGTTTAAATGCTTCCACCTTGTCGATTGCATCTTGTCCGTTTTCTGCCTGAGAAATAACTTCGATGTTATCCGCAGAATGTAACAGGTTGATTAAACCTTCTCTGAAAAGCTGATGATCATCAGCTACAATAACCTTTATTTTCATTTTTGTAAATATTATTCAGGGTAACATTTTTTCAGCCTATATATGCTATATTACCTGAGATTTGTTCGTTTTAATTTATAGTATACGGAATCTCTATTTCAGCTAATGTACCTTTTTTTGTTGCTTCTATCTTAAAAGTTCCATTCATATTCTCAATTCTTTCTGAAATACTTAGCAACCCAAAACCACCTTTATCGGAAGGAGTTTTAACATTTGTTTTGTCAATACCTTTGCCATCATCCTCAACCGAAATGCAGTACATATTTTTGTTAACATCTTGTTTTATAGTGATTTTGCTGGCATAAGCATGTTTGTTTGTATTTGTTAATAATTCGCCAATGGTTCTGTAAAGAAAGATGTTATTCTCTTTGCTCAGTTTTATGTCAGGGGTTCCAATTATTAATTTAGTACTAATATTAAAATCTTTCTCAAATTGTTCAAGTTTCCATTTTATTGCCGGTAATAATCCCAGTTCGTAAAGAATTGGTGGACTAAGGTCGTAGGTCAAACGTCGCGATTCTTCAATGGC
>DASQBW010000583.1:0-16519 GCA_035635015.1 Draconibacterium sp.
GGTTTTATTAAATAAGCAATTTATCAAAAACAATGTAAAAGGAAAACGATCAGTATCGGTAACGAATATAAATAAAATTAAACGGAATAACAGGCAACCAAAATAATTACGGTAGTTCTGTAAGGTCCTGCTATTGTTAACTCTGTAAAGTATCTTTACACCGTTTGTAGTTTAACTAAAATTAACAGTACTAACCAAAAACTATAAATAATAAAATTGTTACATTCAGAAAACTTATTTATTTGTATTTGTAAAAAAGGGGAAACAGTGAAGTTGAAGGCGCTTATAATAAATTCTTTACTATTGCTGATTTTGGTAGCGGGAACAACAGTATCTGCACAAATAATACCGCCTGATACCTCAAATGTTATAAAAGTGCCTAATCCTCAGCAGGAAAATTTTTATGATAGTTTAGAGAACCGGGCCAACCGGCGCAAATTTACAGGCTGGCTTTACGATGCCATAATTACACCTCCCCGCCCCTATGTTGACAAAAAAGCATTGGCTCTCGATTATTTTAAAGAATATGAAGGAAAAATTATTGCGGAAATAAAAATTAATGCGCTCGATGTTTTTGGGCCAACCTGTGACGACACAACACTACAAGCCAATCATTGGGCCGAACGGGCTGCCAATAAAATTCATACAAAATCAAATTTAAAATCGCTCCGGAAATTATTGCTTTTTAAAATTGGCGAGAAGCTCGATCCGGAGAAGATGTACGAAAATGAAAGGATTATAAGGGATTTGCCTTATATAAAAGATGTGCGGATTTATGTTGAACATGATCCCGTTTATCCCGGGTTGGTAAATGTTTTGGTATTAACAAAAGACCGGTTTTCTTTTGGAGTTTCAGGGGGAGTAAACGGTACTAACTCGGGTGATATAGAAATATACAACCGCAATATTTTTGGTGTAGGTCACGAAGTATCGGTTAAGTTTGTTGGCCATGTTGAAAAGGAACCTTACCTGGGCGTTGAGACTTTTTACAATATAAAAAACATTGGAGGAAGGTTTCTTGATGTACGCCTGGGGTATTTAAATACATACCGCCGCGAGGGATTTGTGTTTGAAGTAAACAAACCATTTTTAACTCAAAATATAAAATGGGGGTACGGTGGTTATTCCACGCGCATGTACCGAACCGACAAGATTACTATTTCAGACCCGGTTAAAGTAGAAGAACCGATGGATCTTTCGGTAAATAACATTTGGGGCGGTAGAAGTTTTAATATCAGTCCCCGACACGAAAATATTACAGAACTGGTTTTATCGGGTGGTATTAACAACTGGAATTATTTTGAGAATCCGGTAGTTGCCCCCGAAAATGCGCACTTCTTTTCCAATCATACTTTATATATGATGGGATTAACAATTTCGCAACGCCGTTATATTCAGGATCAATTGATATACAGCTACGGTATTACTGAGGACATTCCTGAAGGATTTAAAAATGAATTTATTTATGGTTACGACGCCAATGAATTTGGTGACCGGCACTACCTTCATTTTTTTACCTCAAACGGTAATCTGCTGCTCAGCCGGCGGGGTTATCTGTTTACTACAGCCGGAGTTGGTGGTTATTTAAAGAGCGGTCATCTTGAAGAAGGAATGATATACGGCGATATAAACTTTATTTCGAAACTTGCTACAGCAGGCAAAAAGCGCGTACGCACATTTGCTGATTTGAATTATACGATTGGCATCCGACGTTTTGACATTGAAATGCTGCACCTTGGCACCCATGATCACATTCGCGGGTTCGACAGCAATATTGCCGTTGGTAAACAACGTTTAAACCTTAAGTTAGAACATGTGGTTTTTATGCCCATGCAGTTCTACAAATTCAATATTGCAATTTTTGGTTTTACTGATGTTGGTGTAATTGGTTCAAACCGCAAACTTATTTTCAAAGAAGATTATTATGCCGGTCTTGGACTTGGTATTCGTTTACATAACGAAAACCTTGTGTTCGAAACATTCCGGTTGCGACTGGCTTTTTACCCTTTCCACCCTTCTGATATGAGTTTTGTAGGGTTTGCACTCGATGAGCAATCGAAACAACGGTTTATATCGTTTGAGCCCAACGGTCCGGAACCTGTTCGCTTTGAATGATATATTCTTTTATTGAAGCTCCTTCTATCTGACAAAACATGTTAGAGACTTCTCATTTCTCTCTCTTCCCTGATAATTTTGCCTTATAGCCGGCTATTATTGCCCTGTTCTTCGCCATTTTTGGGTTATAGTACACTATTTTTCTACTTTCCTACATAGTATATATTGGTTTACCCCTTGCAGTTCCTCTATTGCGTCTTACACTTTGTCTTTTGAACTTTACAGTTCCTTTATCTAAAGTTGTTCTTCGTCTTTCGAAAGTATAAGTTGTCTTATTGAAAGTGTACAATGGCTTTTCGAAAGTGTAAGTTGCTCTTTTGATAAATCACAATGGTCTTTTGATAAATTACTATGCTCTATTGATAAATCACTTCGCCTTATCGAAAGATTACATTGCTTATTTGCAATATGCTGTTTGTATTTTTAGATTTCCCGCTGTTAGAATTGGAAATAAATAAAAGGTTGCATTTCGGCAGAAACAGATTGATAAACGATTATAACCACAACTGCAGAAATGGCTGCTTTCACCCACATTGGCGAAGCGATAAACCAGTTTTTCGCCCTGTCTTTTAAATCATAACTGAGCCAGTGCGTAACAAAACCAAACAACATCATCAGAAATACCCATTTGTAGGCGACCAGTACTTCGGGAATCATAGAAAGTTTAAGGTCGGTAGTTATCTGGTGCAGCATTCCACGTACAACGTCCATCGATTCGGAGCGGAAAAATACACGGGTAAAAGTGATAAAAGAAAATGTTACTGCTATTTTCCAGATGTTTACCAGCCGGTTACTGCGTTTTTCCCAGGGGCTAATCTTTCGCCAGAATTTATAGATCACCAGCCCAACACCGTTTAGTCCTCCCCAAATAATAAACTGCCACGATGCACCGTGCCATAATCCTCCAAGCAACATGGTAAGCATCAGGTTGATATTGGTATCGATATTACGTTTTACTTTAGACGAAAAACGAGACAACAGCGCGAACACAAGTACAATAACGGCAAATATCGGAACCAGAATCAGTTTTCCGGCCAACAGGACGATGATGGCCAGAATAACTCCAAGGCTAATATAACTAAATACCGAACCTTCGCGATTTCCTCCAATTGGGATGTACAAATAATCTTTTAACCACGATGAAAGCGACATGTGCCAACGTTTCCAGAACTCGGCCACACTTTTTGCCTTGTAAGGCGAGTTAAAGTTTTGTGGCAAGCGATAGCCCATCAACAATGCTACGCCAATGGCAATATCGGTATAGCCCGAGAAATCGACATAAACCTGGAGCGAATAGCCAAACAATGCCATCAGGTTTTCGAAGCCGGAATGCGTTATCGGGTCGGAGAAAACACGGTCGACAAAATTTACAGCGATATAATCGCCAATAAAAATCTTCTTAATTAATCCTTTCAGTATAATAAAGATTGCCCAGCCAAATTCTTCCTTCGAAAGTCGATAGTCATCGTATATCTGCTTTACAAATCCCGAAGCACGAACAATTGGACCGGCTACCAACTGCGGAAAAAACGACACATAAAAACCAAAATCAACTAAATTGTTTACAGGTTTTGTTTCGCCACGGTACACATCAACCGAATAACTGATGGTTTGAAATGTAAAAAACGAAATTCCAACCGGCAACAAAATCTGGTTTACCTCGAAATGTGTTCCTGTAGCCGCATTGGCCCACAAAGCCAGGTGGTTGATCACCTGCCAATCGGCACCGAACATTGCATTTATACTATCTACAAAGAAATAAGCATATTTAAAGTAAGCCAGCAATCCGAGGTTTAGGATAACACTGGCAGCAATGAGCATCTTCCGAATCAGATCACTCTTTAATTTGTATATCCCTTTTCCAATAAAAAAATCGGTTAGGGTACTGAATAACAAAATAAAAAAGAAGAACCCACTTGATTTGTAGTAGAAAAACAAACTTACCAGGAAAAGGTACCCGGCACGAATACTTCGGTTTTTATTTTTATAAACCAGCGAATACCCGGCCAGTACAAAAGCAAAAAATGCCCAAAAGAAAAAGCGTGTAAAAATTAGCGGTGCCGTTTTGTCGTACAGAAAAATATTCCGTAACAGTTCTTTTATTTCTATTTGTTGTAGTAAATCCAAGCAGTTCTAAATTATTCTCCTCAAATCGAAGATTTATTCGTTATTGTTCCTCCCCCTACATGCGCAAGTGTTTCTTTGAATTAATGTCCTTTTATCAATTTGCTGAATGAAAAATTCCCAATATTGAATTATCAATCTCCAAATAACTCCAAATGGCTGTGTTTTTCATATTTCTACATTGATTATTCATCATTGAACATTGATTATTTTCTTTCTTCTCAAGCTTTATTGTTGTGTTTTATAACCATTATTATTCGACTCCGTTGCATGGAGTGTGGCCGAAACGGGGGGTAAAGTTTGCTCATTAAGAGTGAGCTCCTTTTTATTTAAAATGTAATTCTCAAAATCCTTCATCAGCGCCCCAAAAAACAAATCGGCAATCATTAAATAACCTTCCCGTGTAAAATGAATTTTATCGCTTTGGGCAAGTCCGTTGTTTTGCCACAGTACAACAGAATTCAAACCTCCCATTACCGAAAACATGTCCCATACTCCGGCATTGTATTTTTTGGCCATTTTAAACATACTGTCCTTTACCTTTTCGCCATTATTATTCACATATTGGCGATACAGGTAGCTGTCGTTGTTGGTGGTAAAAACGATAAGCGCATTGGGTGCAGCAGCTTTTATCTTATCGATGAGTTGACCGTAATGATCCTCGAAGCGGCTTTGCGAGAAATTACGTCCATAAGCATCGTTAATTCCGAGTCCAAGAATTACCAAATCAGGATTTAACCCGGCCAGTTGATCAGTAAAAAGCTGGCAACGTAAAAACGCCGGAACATGCGCACCATTCACCCCAATACTGTGATACATTATTCCGTTCGGATTCGATTCGGTGGTTATGCCCAGCAAAGTAAAATTGCCCTGCGAGTTGTAATCTTTATCGAGGGTAATTTTCAGGCTGTCAACCCATTCGTTTAATTCAAATTCCGTGTATCCATCAGCTTCAACTTGCTCTTTTACCATATCTGAATCAATATTTATGGAGTAGTTTTTTGATGCGTTTTCGTAATAAATCCGGAGCTTATTAAAACTGTAATCCAACTCATTCTCTTCCTCCAGCAAAATCGTAAGTTCAGCTTTTGGCGAAGAGGTGGTTGCCGAAATCCCTCCCACTCCCAGCGTTCCACTCTTCCGGCTTTCTACATTTCTAAACGTTTTCCAATATCCGTTGTAACGGATGTAATACCCAAAAGGTGAATTTGTACGTGCAATTCGATAAGGAAACATAAAACCCCACCCGGCGTTCATTTCGCCGTTAAGCTGCTGAAAACGGTTGCGCATTTGCCCCGAAAAAGTCCCGGCCTGAATATGAGAACCACCAATTTGTACAACATTTATGCGTCCTTCGCCCGTGGTTACCATTTGTTCCAGTTTTGCATAAAATGTTTCAGCATTTGTACGATCGCCCGGATAATGCATTTCGTTTAAATCGTAACGAACGAAGTTGTATTGGTTAACATGGTAAAAGTAGCTCTCTTGCTGCGCTGAAACAGATGTAGATATGAGCAGGATTAGGGTAAGGACAAAAAGAGAGAAGCTGCGAGCTGCGAACTGCGGGCTACGAGCTTTTGGAGATTGATAGAGATTGAACAGAGATTGAAGAACAAGATTGATAAACCACTTGTAACTTGAAACTTGTAACTTGAAGCTTCGTTGAAACAGATTTCTCACTGCGCTCGAGATGACAGCTGTATTGTAATTCTGAACCCTGAACTTTGAACTTTGAACTTTCTTCTCCATTACATCACCTCCTCCAAATAATTGTTATACTCCAGAATCAATGCATTGTAGAACATATTCGCAACCAAGCGTGCTCCCCGAGCCGAGAAATGCACATAATCGGGGCGGGCCAGCTCGGGTTGGGCATTCACCCACGATGGCATACTATTGTGTCCGCCCATGGCTTCGTACATATCCCAATACGCACAGTTATTTTCCAGCGTCACCTGCTTGAGTGTTTCTACCACGCTGGGCAAATGTTTGTATGTAACGTATTTGTCCTTTTTCTTTGTCGACATATCACTTGGCCCAATTACCAAAATAGCTGCATCGGGGCATAAGGAATTAATTCGTCTGATTTGGCTGGCGAACCAGCGGCCATAACGTTCAATTGCTTTTTTATCTTGAATGTACGGAATAACGTTTCCGCCAAATTGCAGGATGAAAAATTTCGGATTCAGATCGTTGTACATTTTCAAACTGTGCTGATAATCGGCCTTCGTAAATATTGTACCCGAACTTCCGCGTAAAGCAATATTATCTACGATCACCCCCTTTTTCGATGCCAGTTCAATTCCATAAAGATCGGGGCCATCGTAACCCGAAAACTTTAACGTAACACTTGTTGTTGAATCGGGTAATTCGTATTCCAATACCGCGTAAGTTGTATCAGCCAAAAGTGTATCGCACAAAACGGTGTTGCCACAAGCCAGCAACTGAACTGCAACCGGGCGCTTGGCATGTCCGTAAAAGATCCGCATGTTATCGTATTCGCGCGTAAGTTTGTATGAAATATCTGATTTCGAGACATTCATCTCTGCCTCGTAAATGATTGAATCTTTAAATGGAATGGTATCGCTGGCCAGTGGTGCATAACGCGAAAAAGCTCCCATCACACCGTAACGACTGTGTTCTACTGTAGAATCGATCTTACCGTAAATCGGGTAACGTTTCCAATTGTCAGAATTCAACTGATTTGCACTAAACACATAATCGTAAGGTTGCAAAGCGGGTCGCAAACCAACACCTGTACCACCAAATTTCAACTGTAATTTGTTTCGTAGAAATGCCGTAATGCGGTCGCCTTCAATCTGGCTGTCGCCGTAATGCATAATCCGAACCAGCGAATCGTTTTTCAGATGATCAAAAAAGCGGTAAAGGTTTTCTTTGCCTAAATCAGTCATTTCTATTCGGTGAATGGATTGCACCAGTGTATCATAATCTGCCCCATGAATCACTTCTAAAACAGTGTCACCAGTAATGGTATCCATTTCAATTTCCACCAGCGAATCAATTTCAAACTGTTGAGCCAATATTTCTGAAACGTCGGTATACTCCACATCGTCAACGGCAAGCATTTCCGCGAATGTTGGCATGTGAACAGTCATTTCGCCCACCTTAAAACCATCGTCGGGCACCAGCCACATGGCGCCAGCCAGCAGAGCAACAACAACCAAAGTAAATGTTAATGTTTGTAGTGGCTTCATTGCAGGTATATAATTAATTTCTGACCGATTTGAATTTTACGTGCATCGCTGATACTGTTCCATTCCAATATTTTTTCGGGTGTTACCCCATTGTATTTTTGTGCGATTACATATGGCGACTCGCCTCTTTTTACAATGTGCTCCACTTTTTTTGATGCCTCCGGAATATCAATTCCCGGCAAAGTACCAACTGTAAAAACCGGCTTTACTGTTGTTGTATCTTCTTTTTTGGCGGTTTGTTTCTGAAGACTGCTATAATATTCAGCACTTTCGTTGTCAACAAAAATATCGAGCGTTTTTCCGGCCTGAATTTTTCGTTCGTTTACAATGTTGTTCCAGTATTTCAGATCGGCAACACGCACATCGTAATCTTCAGCAATAAAACCCAAAACATCGCCTGATTTAATGGTGTATTTAATTTTAGTTTTCCCTTCAATCTCCAGGTCTTTAACCTTCTCGCCCAGATATTGACGATTGGGAGCCGGCGGATATTCAATTTTTTGAGCTACCACTTCAAACAGGGTAGAATCAACACCATTATAAATGGAATCCTGCAGAAACAAAAAGTCTTGTGCAAGTTTTTCAGGCAGAATAAACGAAGCCTGTTCAGGAACAATAGCGTAAGGATATTGCGGATTTAAAAACCGAAGTTCATCAGCTGAAATTGGCAACACCGCACTTATCTGCTCAAAATGCGTTTGCAGGCGTGCGGTTGCCTGTACGATTGCTTTTGGTCGTTGTTCCGGAATAAACTCATTCTGACTTAAAAATGCTTCTGTTGCCTGGTAAGCCGCCATAAAATCTGACATTTCTTCCGGCGCTATTTCCAACAATTCGTTTAACGAGCAACCGGCGCCGGCACGGCGACACAAATTCATTATGTTGGTTTTTCCAAAAACAAATGCCAGCATTGCTTTTTGGGGATAATCAAACAAAGTCGCATTCTGTTTCAGTTCCTGAATTGCTGCTTTTGTTGCTTTTCCTGTTTGCAGGCGTTCATCAACCAGTTTGTTAATTTGCAAACCATTCAAAACTCCCTGAAAGTGGGTCAGTTGCCACACCCCTGCTCGTTTAAACGCACTTTTGGCATCGGTATTAAACGCCGAAAGTGTCGCTGGCAAATACTGTAAGTCTTCGCTTAAACCTGCCTTGGATAGTTCTCTTTTTATTTCCGGCTGGTAGTAGTAAAAGCTTTTGATAAAAATTGCCTTATCGGGTGCAGGTAAATTATTTAGTGCCGTAAAACAAACCTCAAATTTATCGGGATTATATGCATTTTCTCTCACCTCTTTCAGTGTCCGTTTCATTGACTGGCGACTTGCCAGCTCCGGGGTTCCGGGAAAAAATGCAGCTTCATTCCAGGGATATTCAAAAACCTGCTGATGGATATTTTGCAACAAGCGGTGTTCGAAATCTTCGTTCGATATGCTGTCCTGTCCCTTGCTTACCAGCGGAGCGAAGAACAGCAAGAAAACAAAAATTCCGATTAAAGAATCCGGCTTATTTTGTACTAATCGTTTCAAATCCAATTCTTGCAAAAATGTTACGCAAAAATATGATTTCCGATTAAACAGCCCACAATTATTATAAAGGAATTACAGAAAAACATCTAACCTGTACCGGGTTGTCAAACAGATATCATAAACCTCGCTACTATAAACGACCCCGTACCGTGTTCGTTTTGTATTGAAGAGAACACTGTAAGTGTTCATTTATAATAAAACTCCCGACTAAAATCATCGATCCAACAACCCGGTACGGGTTGGATAACCAACTGTTTATTCAGCCACATGATCACGCTCACGAATCTCAACCCGGCGAATTTTCCCGCTTATGGTTTTTGGCAGCTCATCAACAAACTCAATTTGCCGCGGATATTTATAAGGAGCCGTAACTTCTTTTACATGGTTTTGTAGCTCTTTTACCAACTCTTCACCAGCCTGTTCTTTATAATCGGGCGCCAAAACAACGGTAGCTTTTACCACCTGGCCACGAACTTCATCAGGCACCCCGGTAATGGCACATTCTACTACAGCAGGGTGTGTCATCAGTGCACTTTCCACTTCGAAAGGCCCGATTCGGTAACCCGAACTTTTAATTACATCGTCGGCACGGCCAACAAACCATAAATAACCATCCTCATCTTTCCAGGCTAAATCGCCGGTGTAATAAATTCCATCCGACATGGCTTCGTCAGTCAATTGTTTATTGCGATAATATCCGTCAAACAATCCTGCAGGATAATTTTTATCGATACGAATTACAATCTGACCCTGCTCTCCGACTTCGGCTGATCGTCCTTCTGAGGTCAGCAAATCAATATCGTAGTGCGGACTGGGTAGCCCCATCGAACCCGGTTTGGGTTCTACCCATGGCGAAGTAAAAACAGATAACGTTGTTTCACTTTGGCCATAACCTTCGCGCAATTTAATTCCTGTTAATTCTAAAAACCGTTTATAAACCTCCGGATTTAAAGCTTCCCCAGCAATTGTACACCATTCTAATGCCGACAGATCATATTTGCTCATATCCTCCCTGATAAGGAAACGGAAAATTGTTGGCGGCGCACAAAGCGAGGTTACCTGGTATTTTGAAAGCACCTCAAGAATATCGGAAGGCGTAAATTTCTCATGATCGTAAACAAATACAGATGCGCCAACAAGCCACTGTCCGTAAAGTTTTCCCCAAACGGCTTTTAGCCAGCCGGTGTCAGCAATGGTTAAATGCAAACTGTCGTGGTGCAAATTCTGCCAGTATTTTGCGGTAACAATGTGTGCCAGCGGATAAGCACTGTCGAGCACCACCATTTTTGGATCGCCGGTAGTTCCCGACGTAAAACTTACGATTATCGGGTCGTCATTTTTTGTAGGCTCCGCAGGTCGTTGAAACGGTTCTGCATTTTCAATTCCTTTATGAAAATCTTCCCAGCCTTCAGGAATAATTGGGCCGATAGACACCACTTTTTCAATGGATGGCGACTCGGGTAAAGCGTCATTTACATGCTTTGTGATCAATTCATCACCATCGCAAATAATCGCTTTTATAGTGGCGGCATTGTTACGGTAAACTATGTCTTTTTTCGTCAGTAAATGGGTGGCCGGTATAATAACCGCGCCAATTTTATGCAATGCAATAATGGAAAACCAAAACTCCGCACGGCGTTTTAAAATGGCCATCACCATATCGCCTTTTCCAATTCCCATTGATGAGAAATAACCGGCAGTGCGATCAGTAATTTCTTTTAGTTCGCCAAAAGTATAAGACCGGCTTTCGCCTTTATCGTTTGTCCAGAGCAACGCCCTTTTATTGGGTTGTTTTTCAGCCCAACCGTCGACAACGTCGTAGGCAAAATTGAAGTCCCCGGGAATTATTAATTTGTAGTTGGCTTTAAAATCCTCAAAATCGGTAAAAGCAGTCTGTTTTAAGTATTTTTTAATCATGTAACGTCAAGTTTCGTTAGCTTGGTTTCATTTTTCTATATTTTTACCTGATCCTAAATTCTCAAAGAAGTATTGACTTACTTTCTCCATCAGGTGTACACGATCTTTTCCACGCACATTGTGCGGATGAGTCGGGTAAGCAAAAAAGTCAACCTGTTTGTTCTGTTTCACACATTCGCGCAGGAATTTCATACTGTGTTGCATAACCACAGTTTCGTCCTGTACACCATGAATAAGCATCAGTTTTCCTTCCAGATTATGTACGTAGTTAGTCATGTCTGATTTTTTGTAACCATCCGGATTTTCCTGAGGCATATCCATGTAACGTTCGCCGTACATTATTTCGTACATGCTCCAGTCAACCACCGGACCACCGGCAACAGCAACTTTAAACACGTCGGGATACTTTAATTTCAAATTCAAAGTCATAAAACCACCGTAGCTCCATCCGTGAACGCCAATCCGGTCTGCATCAACATAAGGCAACGACAGCAGGTATTCAATCCCCTGCATCTGGTCTTCGGTTTCAAGAACACCCAAATTACGATGAATAGCGGTTTCAAAATCGCGGCCACGATTAAGCGTTCCACGGTTATCGAGCGTAAAAGAAATGTAGCCCTGCGATGCCATATAATATTGCCACCAACGTGCCTGGTTGTGCCAGTCTTTGGTTACCAATTGCGAATGTGGCCCACCATATACATAAACTACAACCGGATATTTATTGGCCGGATCAAAATCAACCGGCAAAATTAACCGTCCGTACAAATCGTATTTTCCATCTTTGGTTTTTAAAGTCACCAATTTGTTTTCGCCCAACTGGTAATCTTTTAGCGGATCTTCCGACTCGAAGATTGTTCGTTTGTTCTTTCCGTTTGATGAAATCACGTTTATTTTTTCGGGCACTTCATTGGCCGACCAATGATCTAAGATATAATCAGCTTCAGGACTTAAATCTCCGCTATGTACACCTGTTTCAGCTGAAAGCCGCTCCGTTTTTCCTGATTTCACGTCTACTTTGTAAATGTTATTTTGCAGGGGATCGTCAAAGGTAGCTTCAATAAATAAGACTTTTTCTTTGGCATCAAAACCAAGCATGTTGGTTACCTCCCACTCTCCTTTTGTAATTTGCCTAATCAGCTTGCCTTCGGTGTTGTATGTATAAACATGAAACCAGCCATCCTGTCGGCTCAGGTAATAGAATTCTTTCGGATTAACTTTTGAAAACTGAATGGGATAAAGCGGCTCAACATACGTATCAGCTGATTCTTCAAAAAGTGTTTTTACTTTATCGCCGGTTGCAACATCGTAACAATTGAGCTGCATGTAGTTTTGCTCACGGTTTAATTCCGCTATGTAAATGTACTTTTCATCGGGCGACCAGGCCACATTGGTAAGAAAATGATCCAAAGGTTCACCGGTTTTCAGAAAAGTTGTTTTTCCACTTTCTATATTGTACACTCCTATAGTTACATGATGGCTCTCCATTCCAGCCATCGGATATTTTACGGGCGTGTATTCTGCTTCGCGGGCCATAAAATCAACCAGGGGATAATCCTTTACCATACTTTCATCTTTACGGTAAAAAGCCACAAAATTTCCTTTTGGCGAATTAAAAATTCCTCCTGAAATTCCAAATTCATTTCGATGAACTGTTTGTCCGTTAACAATTCCGTTACCACCATCGGAAGTTACTTGCTGTATAGTGCCATCGGCCAGGGCAACAAACAAATCATCTCCCTTTGTAAAAGAAACAAAATGCCCGACTTTTGAGAAATTGGCATTTGTTGCGCCATTCGTAAGTTCAATCTGAACCTCAATTTCCTTCCTGATCAAATCAACAATTAAATAGTTAGTTCGCGATTGAATCAACAGTTTCTCTCCTTCAATCCATTTATGAGACGGGATTGAATTTAATGATGCACCAAGGATATTGTTTAACTCATCCAATCCTGTAACAACCGCTTTCTCTCCTGTTATTGCCGATTCGGAAATAATTTGCCTGTCTTCCACAAAAGAAAAATGGTTTTCGTCTTTCCATTGCAAACCAGACATTGATTCAGGCACCAAATAAGAATAACGGCCATAGACGGCATCTTCCAAGCTCATTTGTTTGGTTTGGGCAATAGCAACAATATGAATAAACAGGAAAAGAAAAACAGAAGTTTGACGCATTTTTAGTCTCTTAAAAATTAAGCAGCGAAAGTAGTAAAACTTGAGTTATTCGCACCATTAGAAAAACAGGAATTCCCGTTTTCCATCGTTTGAATTGAATCATTTAAAAAGAAATAATAATGTTTGACCCGCGATATAGTTCAGATTATAGAAGGATTGAAAAACTGAAATGGTACAATTTTTTTACGTTAATTTCAGGATTTAGTACAAAATATGTTACAGATATAATAGTTATGCCAGACTAATTACTATTTTTAATGACAAACTACTTCTAATATAATAAATAAATGCAGGCTGCAACTAAATCATTAAAACTTAGAGTTATGAAAATATTATACCTTTTGGGGATATTATTTCCCTTTTTTCTTACAGTTTCACTCGCCCAGGATGGAGTTCCGTCCGAAAGCGAATTATATCCCCGACCAACCATAATACCGCGACCTGAAGCAACAACCGGAGTTCAGAAAACCATTATTTCGTTGGACGGAACCTGGAAATTTAATGCTGAACCGCCAGCGGAATACTGGAGTAATTCAGTTGACTTTTCTTCATGGACGAATGTACTTGTACCGGCCCATATCGCCACTCAGGGATTTTCTGTTCGCGAGGTCCAACAATATGCATATAAGCTTAAATTTCAAGTGCCCGCTGATTATTCGGGCAAACGCATATTTATTAAATTAAATGGCGTAACCGGAATGGCAAAAGCCTGGATAAACGGAACTTTATTAAAAGAACATTTTGGAGGATTTACAACCTGGGATTGTGACATTACCGACTTTGTAACACCAGGACAGGAAGCTGTTTTAACCGTGGGAATAGATGATACACGACGTGGTTTATCGGGCTATAATAATGGGGGCATATTGAGAGATGTGCAACTGATAGCCGTACCACAGGACCATATAAAAAGGTTAAACATAGAAACCGATTTGGATGAAGCTTATGATAATGCTGTGTTAAAACTCTGGATTGGCATGGATTTTAACGAGGGGAACACTGCCCGTATAGATTTTTCACTTACTGACGCTTCAGGCAAGGCTGTTTCGCTAAATCCCAATAATCTGGTACTTACTAAAGAAAATGCTGAAAAAATCATCGAAATTCCGGTATCATCACCAATGAAATGGGACGCTGAACACCCCAACCTTTATAAGCTTACCGCAACGGTTATACAAGACAATAAACCAACACAAACGGTTTCAAAAAACGTTGGATTCAGAGAAGTAAAAAGAGTAGGCAAAGAACTTCTTGTAAATGGCAAACCGGTAAAATTAAGAGGAATAGACAGAAAAGATATCTATCCGCTCACCGGACGAAGCGTGCCGCTTGAATATCGCGAAATGGATGCGCGACTGTTCAAAGAATGCAACATGAATTATATACGAACATCGCACTATCCAACGCATGAAGAATTTCTTGATGCATGCGATAAATATGGTATTTATGTAGAATCAGAGAATTCAGTTTCTTTCGCCAATGGAGAAGTTCCGAATAACCCCGATTTGACCATTCATTATTTGAGCCAGCTCGCTGAAATGATGGAACGAGACAGAAGTCATCCGTCCATTATAATTTGGTCGATCGGTAATGAATCTGCCTGGGGAGAAAATGTAGCAAAAGAGTCTGAATATGTCAGGCACGAAGATCCTTCCAGAATAGTTAAGTTTAGTTGGAGCCATTTGATTCCTCTCGAGGATCAGCCAAAATATATAGATCTTTTTTCCTTCCACTATCCTTACTGGGAACGCGACATGGATGCCGGCGGACCGCTTCCAGGAAAAAGTCAGGAAACAAGCAGGCAAAGTGGAACCAGGGAAACTGATCATACTGAGTTCCCTGTTCTGCATGACGAATATGCCCACACACCGGTATATCGAACCGTGGATCTAAAAAGGGACCCGGGCATTCATAACTTTTGGGGAGAAAGCATAAAAAGATTGTGGGAAACTATTTTTGTTACTCATGGTGCACTGGGTGGAGGCATCTGGGCCGCTGTAGACAATTCATCAATTGTACCGGAAGAGGGTTTGGGAGTTTCCAGTAATGACTGGGGTTTGGTAGACGGATGGAGAAGAAAAAAACCGGAATACTGGCTTACAAAAAAAGCTTACTCGACTGTGCGTGTTGAATTCAGAGAATACGCCAATCCGGGCGCAGGTAAGCCAATGAATATACCAGTAAAAAACTGGTTCGACCAAAGCAACCTTAACGAAATCACAATCACCTGGTCAGTTGGTACAGAGTCTGGCCAAATTAACGGACCAGATGTTGAGCCAAATTCCCAGGGAAGTTTCCAGATTCCTGCCCGACAATGGAAGGATGGAGACATTGTAAACCTTAAGTTTTTCACAAGCGAGGATGTGCTGATCGACGAGTTTAACCTGCCAATAAATCCACCAGCCAGACCAGGACTTCCTGAACCACAAGGACCTGCACCACGAATTAATTCAAACAATAATTCGATAACGGTTAGCGGAGAAGATTTCGAGTTGATCTTTAGCCGCAGTACAGGATTAATAACAAACGGGACATATAAAGGAGACAAAATAATTGAAAGTGGTCCTTATTTTAACCTTATCGGACAGGAACTTGGCGATTGGAATTTAACAAGCATTAATGCTGAGGTTGAGGGAACCGAAGCTGTTGTGAATATTACCGGAAGCTACGATATTGTAGATGTTGGTTTTAATGTTCGTATAGCCGGGAATGGCTTAATTACAACCCAATATACTTTATTAAGTGAGTTACCGCCCCTCACCCGACGCCTGGTAGCAGAAGGCTATAATCGTGATGTTGGTGGTTACTGGGAGTTAGGTGTTTCTTACATAGTCAGTTCAGAAGTTGACAGACTTACCTGGGAGCGCAAAGCACTTTGGTCTGCTTATCCTGATGATCATATTGGCAGAAACAAAGGAACAGCGTACCGCGAAGGAGAAGGACATGACCAACAATATGGGGAAATTCCTTCCTGGCCATGGTCAGAAGATGAAAAGAATTTTACCTTGTTTGGCAGAAACGACCCTGCTGAACGGGGAACCCGTGATTTTCGCGCTACCAAGGAAAATTTTTACAATGCATCAGCATTATTATCCGGATCTGAAAAAGGGATTATGGCACTGTCGGATGGTTCAGATTACACACGTCTTGAAGTTGTTCCGGCTAAGGAAAATATTATTGATGGCACCGATTTGCGTATCCGTTACTCCGGCAACTGGACAAGTTCCGAAGGCCAAAAACAATCAACTTCTGCCGGAAGCACAATTGAATTCACTTTTGACGGAACAGGTATAATCTGGTCCGGTTCGCGAAATCAGAACGGAGGGACAGTAGATATTTTTATTGATGATGAACTTGAATCAAATGATTTTAGTTTAACTGCGCGGAGCCGTTTTGGTTCCCGAAACCGTAATGCGGAAAATGCTGAACAACAACCACAACCTCCTGTTG
>DASQBW010000584.1:0-2974 GCA_035635015.1 Draconibacterium sp.
GTATAATGTTGTTGATATAGATGCCGCACGCAAGGCCGGAATTACAGTATGCAACATTCCGGCTTACAGCACGCAGTCGGTAGCACAACTTGTATTTGCGCATATTCTTCATTTTTCGAATAATATAGCACGGCATGCCACTTCAGTGCGCAATGGCGATTGGGCAAAATGTAAAGACTTTTCATACTGGCTTACTCCGCAAAGCGAACTGGCCGGAAAAACATTGGGTATAATCGGATTTGGACAGATTGGGCAGGCCGTGGCTCGAATAGCTCTGGCTTTTGATATGAAAGTTATTTTTAACAACCGAAGTAAAAAATCCACTTCGCTTGATGCCCGCCAAATTGATCTTGATACCTTGCTGCAAACCAGCGACTTTATTAGCATAAACTGTCCGCTAACCGAAGAAAACAAAGGTTTTATAAATAAAGCCGCGATTGAAAAAATGAAACCTACCACTTTTCTGATTAACACCGGTCGTGGTCCTTTAATTAACGAAACTGATTTGGCTGATGCCCTAAACAGCGGCCGCATTGCAGGTGCAGGTTTAGATGTTTTGGCCGTGGAACCGGCACTTCCTGACAATCCGCTTCCCGACGCCAAAAACTGCTACATAACGCCACATATTGCATGGGCCACACTTGAGGCACGCCAGCGGTTAATGCAAGTTGCAGCCAGCAACCTGCGTGCATTTCTCAACGGCAATCCCATTAATACCGTGAATTAGTTTTAAAAATCGTTAAGGATTTGTAAAGACTATAAAACACACACAACCTTTCCTGTACTTCGAGCGTTTTAGCAGGGTATGAAAAGGTAAATTGTGGTACTAAAAATTCTGCATATCATTCTGCTGGCATCGGTAAAATACATTGTTACACTGCCTTATGCCATGATCATCGGGCTTGACTATACCGAGGCTCTTCTGGCGGTATTAACCGGTGGAATAGGTGGATTTTTGTTTTTTTACTACATCAGTAAACCATTAAACCGAGGACTAATACGAGTATGGCCTTGTATTTGCCACTCGATACCAAAAACATTTAAGGAACGCTATAAAAAATGGTGCACAAAAAGAACAAAGAAAAATACCAAACGTATTTTTAACCGCAAGAACCGTTTTATTTCACGAATGAAATCTTCTTATGGGTTTTGGGGAATTATAATCGCCACCCCGGTAATCCTTACTATTCCAATTGGCGCTTTTCTAGCCAACAAATATTACGCAAAAAGGCGTCATACAGTATGGTATATGATTTTATCGATAATTGGCTGGGCGGGTGTTCTTTCGGGTGTTGTTCACTTATTTCCCAATGTATTTTTTTAAGCTTATCCAATTCGCTTTCAGCAGAATAAGCCGACGATCAGCCTCTGCCAGGTCATAATTCATTAATTTATTGAGGCTAACCCATTTCGTATCCTGATGATTGTTTAATTCCATCGTGCCTGAAATAATCGTACAAATAAATGGAATAAGCCTGACAGTTTTTATACTATACTCATGCTCAACAGGCCGAAGTGCACCTTCTATTTTTATTTTCAGATTTAGTTCCTCCATAATTTCTCGAACAATACAAGATTCTGCACTTTCACCAGGTTTAATTTTTCCTCCCGGAAATTCCCATTGGAACGGGTGATCAGAGGAGGCCCTATTTTGCGCAAGAAGTACTTTCCCTCCATCAAGTAATATGGCACATGTAACATGAATCATTCATCAAAAATAAAAAGTTGCTGAATATTTTTTATCTTTTCAGCTTAGTAGAAATTAATTCCTCATGACAAAAGAAGAACTTTTCAACCATCTTGACACCTGGGAAAACATTGAAATTATTACTGCCGCGATGCTTAACGATCCAAAGCAATTTAACACACTGATGGATCTTGCCCTCAACAATACGCAGCAAAGGAGTTGGCGAGCCGCATACCTTGCCGATAAAATTCATGATGAAAAACCCGAGCTTTTACAGCCCTATCTACCTTCGATTATAGAAAAACTGAAAACCGAAAAGAACGATAGCAAACGTCGCCACTGGCTAAAGCTGATAAGTATGAACAAAATTGAAATCAATTTTATCGGGTTCCTGTTTGATTACTGCATCAAAACGTTTACTTCGGGCAATGAGCCTGTAGCAGTGCGTGTTCATGCAATGCAGATTTTGTATAATATTTCAGAAATGGAACCTGATTTTAAATCCGAAGTACTTCAGCTTATAGAACACGAAATTGAATATCATCCTACTGCCGGCATTCGGGCGCGAGGCCGGAAATTGGCCACCAAACTGTACAAGCAAATTCAGCAAATAAGTAGCTAAGAATTGGATTTTGCCTGTAAAGCAGCAATAAGCTCCTGCAACTTCGCATCCATTTCCTGATAAAGGTCATCCTGTTTATAATTGCGTGTAAGAATCACCAGGTTTCGCAAATGTGAAATTTGCCGGTTTTGTTCGCTCTCGATTGCACCGGCAAGATTGCCGGGTAACGATGTAAAATAATCAAGCATGGCAAAACAATTATCAGCCATTATCCGAACTATTTCGTTGCCTTTTTCAATTGCCCCTGCCCTGTAATACTGATCTACCATCTGAAAAGAATTATAGTCAAGAGGCATTGATTCGTTCGGAAATAATTCAAACATTTTATCCGCAACCTCAATTGCTTTTTCTTTTTTCCCTTCAACAACTAAGGCCTGTGCTAAACGTGCAAACATATAACGCGCCTGCATAATATCAATTTGTTTGCGGTTATATTCATCCATGTGAATATCCGGATCATTTACATTACCCCATACATATTTCTTCATCACATTATCATAAAGGATGTCTGTATCAATTCGTCCGGCAGTAACACCTTGCTTTGGTGTTTTAATGGGCACAAACCTGTAAGCCAGTCCTTCAAATTGCAGCCAGTCGAGGAAGAAAATATTTCCGGTAAACACTAAACTGTGATCGATGTAAATGGGACGTTCCCAGTTGTTGGC
>DASQBW010000585.1:0-2470 GCA_035635015.1 Draconibacterium sp.
AGAATCGGTTTTAAAACCGGCATATCCGGAAAATATCCAAACAATAAATGAAGATTTAGATTTGCCCAAATTAAATTGTTACCGGTTAACTTTGCGGGAACATAAGGTTCTTAAAATCTCTTCTAAAGGAAAGCCTGTTAAGCTGATTGCTTCAGAGTTGGGAATCTCACAAAAGACCGTAGAAAAACATCGTTCAAATATTATGCGAAAAACGAGTTCTTCAAATATAATTGAAGCGATTGATAAAGTATATGGAATGCATGGCTCAATTCTAAATTAAAAAGAGTTTATATGGCTTCTCCATTTTAATAGAATGGTGATTTATTTTATTCGTTAATAAGGCTTAATATTGGTCTTTCTTTTTTTGTTATTGTAGGCTTTTTCATAATTTTAAGCACAAAATCATTAAACAAGAACATCATGTTGAAAGAAAAAATGCTAAATGCTTTAAATGAGCAAATAAACGCAGAGCAATACTCCGCTTTATTATATTTATCAATGTCATCCTATTTTCACGACAAGGGATTGCCGGGATTCGCCAACTGGATGTACGTACAATACCAGGAGGAATTAAGCCATGCCAATAAATTTTTCAATTATGTGGTTGAGCGAAGTGGCAAAGTGGAATTGAAGGCAATAAAACAAATGCCAACATCCTGGGATGGAGTGATTGAGATATTTGAAGCCACATTAGAACACGAGCAGTTGGTTACAAGTTTAATAAACAACCTGGTTGATGTTGCCATTGAAGAAAAAGACCATGCTGCACAAAGCTTTTTACGCTGGTTTGTTGATGAGCAGGTTGAAGAAGAAGCAAATGTTACCGAAATTCTTGATACTTTAAAACTCATTAATGGCCAGGGCAATGGTATTTTTATGTTGGATCGGGAAATGCGTAGCCGTACATTTGTTGATACAACTGCAGCTGAATAAATTAGTTTATTTACAATATACGACTAAAAAGGCTGCTTAAAAGTGGCCTTTTTTTATTTTACTTTATGGAAGCCAAAGAACAAATATACACGCGTTACGAGCATTTAAAAGAGTTTTGCCAGTTAACCTGGGATGATGCTTCGTTTATAAAACTGGAAAATGCATTTGACTTTGCGTGGTCGGTTTTGGGAGAAATGCGTTTTAAGCATGGAGAAGTTATACTTAGTCATTCGCTTGAAGTAGCTTCCATTATTGCGATGGAAATTGGACTTGAGGCTGATTCTGTTATTACCGGCTTGCTCCATAATGTGATGTACGCAGGGCTAAAAGAAAAGGCGACGCATGAAGAAATAGGTAAGAATTTTGGCACACATATTACCGGGATACTGGAAGGAATGGCAAAAATCAATGCTCTCGGAACTGATACAATTGATTTACATTCTGAAAATTACAGGAAACTGATGTTAGCGTTAGCCGGTGATGTGCGTGTAATTCTGGTTAAAATAGCCGACCGTTTGCAAGTAATGCGTAACCTGGAGATGTACAGCAAAGAAGATCAGGAGAAACTCGCTACTGAAACACAATATTTATATGCCCCGCTTGCTCACAGGCTCGGCCTGTACAATATGAATTCAGAAATGCAGGACATTTGTCTGAAAATTCAAAAGCCGGAGGAGTACCATTACGTTGTAAACCGCTTAAAAGAAACCGAGCGCGAAAGAGCCAATTTTGTAGCTGAGTTTGTAAAACCCATTGAAAAGAAGTTGCAGCAGCGTGGTTTAAAATTCTCGATGAAAGCACGTACAAAATCCATTTCATCGATTAACACCAAAATGCGCAAAAAGAATGTTTCATTCGATGAGGTGATGGATTTATTTGCCATTCGTGTTATTCTGGATTCGGAACCTGAGAATGAGAAAACAGACTGTTGGACTGCCTATTCTTTTGTTACTGAGGAGTATCAGACCAATCCAAACCGTTTGCGCGATTGGATAACAATACCAAAATCAAATGGCTACGAATCGTTACATACCACCGTAATGGGCCCGCATAAAAAGTGGGTTGAAATTCAGATTCGAACCAAGCGGATGGATGAAGTCGCCGAAAAAGGATTGGCTGCACACTGGAAATATAAAGGAGGTAAAGAATCCGGTTTTGATTCGTGGCTGGCCGGGATTAGAGATATTCTGGAAAATCCGGATTTGAATGTGGTTGATTTTATTGATCATTTTAATACCGATATATACAGCGACGAAATATTCGTTTTTACACCAAAAGGCGATCTGAAAAAGATGCCGAAAGGGGCAACAGTTCTGGATTTTGCCTACGAAATACACTCCAGAATTGGCGATACTTGTGCAGGAGGTAAAGTAAATGGCAAGAAAGTTACATTAAAGTACAAGTTGAAAAACGGCGATCAGATAGAGATTGATACGGCCAACAACCAAAAACCAAAAATCGACTGGCTTGATTTTGTAGTAACGTCAAAGGCCAAAAACCGTGTTAAAGCAAGCCTGAACGAAGAACGTAATAAGCA
>DASQBW010000586.1:0-2231 GCA_035635015.1 Draconibacterium sp.
CCTATATACAGTTATAAGTGGATAATTATTTTATTTGCTGTTTTTCTGGCATCATGTTCTCAAACCCGTTTTGTTCCCGAACAAGAATACTTATTGCAAAAGGTAGAACTTGAGATTGATAACCAGGAGGTGAGTAAAGAAGAGGCAAAGGCCGTTCTGCGTCAGAAAGAAAATTATAAGATTCTGGGTTTTATCAAATTCTATTTGCTATTGTACAATATGTCATCGCAAAAGAAAACGGATGACTGGTTAAAGCGTATTGGTGAAGCACCGCAAATATATGATCAGGTGCTGGCAGAAAGTTCTGAAGAACAACTGGCACAATACATGGATCAGAAAGGTTATTACCAGGCAGAAATCAGCAAGCATGTTTCGTTTAATGATAAGAAGCAAAAAGCAGTGCTTAGGTTTGATATTGAGTCGGGTGATCAGTACAAGATCCGAAAGGTGAATTATCATTTTGAAACACCCGAATTGCGATCTATATTTTTTAACGATTCTGCAAAATACAGAATACGGCCCGATACTCCGTTCGATATATACGAGTTAGAAAATCAGCAAAACAGAATTGTAAGCCTGTATCAGAATAATGGCTATTATTATTTCTCAAAAAATCAGGTGCGCTACCTTGCCGATACAACCCAATATGGCAAACAGGTTATTCTTGACCTTTTTATTGGTGAAACGCAAAACAGCCAGGTAGATAGTGTTAAGCTGTTACGGCCGTATTATATAAATAATTTTTACTATTCGGTTTTGCCGGGGAATACGCCGGTAACTGCCAATCGAAGAAATGCCTATGATTTTTCGGATACATTAACCTGGGACAATTCGGTGCTTTACGCCAACCGGCAAATCTCATATCCGCCGGGATTATTTATACGAACAAACCAAATGCAGAGCGGAGAGCTGTATAATGCCAGCAATGTTGAAACTACATTTAATGCCCTTAACCGTTTACGCCAGTTTCGCTTTATCGATATTCAGTTTAATGAAGCTTATCCGGAACAAGATACCAACTTGCTCGACTGTAGCATCCGGTTGGCGCCCCTTAACAAACAGTCAACATCGTTTGATATTGAAGGGACAAATACTTCAGGAAATTTAGGTGTGGCCGGAAACATCTATTATCAGCACCGAAATTTATTTAAGGGTGCCGAGGTGTTTCAATTGCGACTGAAAGGCGCTACCGAAAGGATGCACCGCAGGATAGACAATAAATTGGAGTCTTTTAATACCAAAGAATTTGGTGTTGAATCAAATCTTGTAATTCCAAAATTATTAGGTCCTGGGAAGTACATAAAAAGCTTTGGTAAATATCTGCCAAAAACAGTTTTTAATGCAGGGTATAACTATCAGCGAAGGCCGGAATATACCCGCAAGATTACGAACTTTAAAGTTGGTTACGACTGGAAAACATCTCAGGATTATCAGCATATCTGGAACTTTTTTGATGTTAATGTCGTTCACCTTTCCGAGTTTGATGAAGACTTTATAAATTCCATTCAGGATTTATACATCAAAAGTAGTTTTACCGATCACCTTATTTTTGCAATGAACTACTCGCTGATTTATAATAACCAGCGTTTGGCCACAAATAGAAATTATACCTACGCCAGATTGAATCTTGAATCTTCAGGCAATATGCTTTGGTCTGTTTCCAAACTTTCGCACAGAGATAAAACGATCGAGAGAGATACGATCACAAATGAGACGACTGAATATTACAAATTTTTTAATATACGTTTTGCACAATATGTAAAAGCTGATCTTGAAGTCAGAAGAGCTTTTATGATTGATCGTTACAATTCAGTAGTAGGACGTGCTTTTGTAGGTGTTGGTATTCCCTACGGCAACTCGCGTGTTTTGCCTTTTGAAAAGCAGTATTTTGCGGGTGGCGCTAACGGAATAAGGGCATGGCAGGTTAGAGCCTTAGGTCCGGGAACATACAAGGCACCGGCAAATTCGTACCCCAATCAATCATCAGATATTAAGATTGAAGCCAATTTAGAATACCGTTTTCGATTACTTGGATCACTCGAAGGTGCATTGTTTGTGGATGCCGGTAATATATGGGCAATAAATAAATACGATAACAGGGAAGGGGCCCTTTTTCGAATCAATAAATTTTACAAGCAAATAGCAGTTGGTACCGGCACTGGATTCCGGTTTGATCTGTCGTATTTTATTTTGCGTACAGACATTGGTATGAAGTTGCGTGATCCTTCGGC
>DASQBW010000587.1:0-4740 GCA_035635015.1 Draconibacterium sp.
GTGCGTAACAATCTAAAACCAGTAAGCCTTTTTCGGCAATAGCCAGTTCCATTTTTGTGGGTTCGCCAATTATGGCAAAAGTAATCGGGGTTATTTCAGGTATAACGATCTCCATTCCACTCCGCCCCGATATTTCCTCTTCTGCAGTTGCCGCGTAAATCAGGTTATAGGGCAAATCCTGACGTTCGTAAAAATGAATGAAAGTTGCCAGTAACGAAACTAACGGCCCGCCGGCATCATTACTTCCCAAACCATATAGTTTATCTCCTTCTTCAATGGGAGAAAAGGGATCTTTGGTGTAGCCTTTTGCCGGACGAACAGTATCAATGTGCGAATCGAGTAAAATTGTTGGCTTATCTTTTGAATAATATTTGTTGTAAGCCCACGTGTTGTTTTCTTTGGTTGTGTACGGAATCGTCTCATTTTTAAGAAAAGCACGCATAACAGCAGCTGCATTTTCTTCCTCTTTACTAAACGACTGTGTAGCAATCAGCTTTTTTAATAGTTCAATGTATTTCTCCATAGCTTATATGTTGCAACCCTGCAAAAGTGGGAAAAAAAACAGAATTTTAAGAATTGCAAAGTTCTTCAATTTCCTTGATGTGCAGCTTAAAATGCCGTGGAAAATCCTCAACCATTTCCTTTAACGATACGAACTGGTTTTTATCAGCAATCCATTGCTGGTCAAGTTTTTCAGGTTTTATATTTTGGATGACATGAATAAAGTGCAAGTGGGTATATTTCCAGTAGTTTACCAGTACTTCCCAATTTTCTTCCTGATAGTTTTGAACGGCAATCCATTTATCGTTATTACCGTAAGTAGCATAGTTGGGAAAATCAACCGGCGATTCCTGATATTGCAGGTGAATTGCGCGGTGTGTATTGTTCGAGGCAGAATCAACCATATGGCCAACTATTTGCCGGATTGAACGACCTTGTTTGTTTTTAAGCCCCGTGATGGTTTCCTGCGATAGACTTACCAGAATGGTTGTCCAGTTTGCCACCTGCTCATTTAATTCCCCGGCAATTGCTTGAAATTCCATTTACCCTAATTGATTGACGGTTTGTTTTAATAAAACCAGCCTGGTTAAAAGTTGCTCCAACAGGTTAAGTTGTAACATATTTGCACCATCCGATTTTGCTTCGGCTGGATTGGGATGTGTTTCAATAAAAATACCATCGGCTCCAACGGCAATTCCTGCCCGAGCAACGGTTTCTATCAGTTCTGGTTTTCCTCCGGTAACACCACTGGCCTGGTTTGGTTGTTGCAACGAATGGGTGATATCAAGCACAACGGGTACATTCATCTCCTTCATTACCGGAATTCCCCTGTAATCTACTATTAAATCCTGGTAGCCAAATGTTGTTCCTCTCTCGGTAAGAGCGATATTATTGTTGCCGCTCTCGCGTACTTTGTTAATTGCAAACTGCATAGCATCAGCCGAAAGGAATTGTCCCTTTTTAATGTTTACCACCTTGCCAGTTTTGGCAGCAGCCACCAAAATATCGGTTTGCCGGCATAAAAAAGCAGGTATTTGAAGCACATCAACATATTGGGCAGCCATAGCAGCTTCGTCGGCTGTATGAATGTCGGTTACCACGGGAATATTAAATGTGTCGCCAACCTTTTGTAGAATTTTCAGTGCCTTTTCGTCGCCAATTCCAGTAAACGAGTCCAAACGCGATCGGTTGGCTTTTCGGTACGAGCCTTTAAAAATATAAGGGATTTTCAACTTCTCGGTAATGGCAACTATCTGTTCTGCAATTTCCATCGCCATTTTTTCGCCTTCAATGGCACATGGTCCGGCCATTAAAAAGAAGTTTCCGCTGTCGGTATTTTTGAGCTTATCTATTTGTGGAATCATGGTATTACTTTTTGCGCTAAAAGTAATAAGAATGTTTGGGTTATTTTCAGCCGGGGCTATAAAACACAAATGGGAACTATTCTGTTACAAATAGCTCCCATTCACTGTCAAGCAACCGAAGTTACTTTTGGTGCCAGGCTACGGTTATTACGACCGGCGTTGGCTTTTTCTTTCGAATCGGCCTTTGCCTTCGACCTTTCGGTTTGGCTTTCTAAGGCTAAACCTTTGGGTAGTTCGTTTGGTAATCGCGCTTACCTTCCTGAACGAAGTGTCTGTCAGTGTATTCAGTTCATCCCTAAGGATTGCCCCTTTCCAATCAACGGGTTTGAGTTGCCTCGTTTTCGTTGTGCAGTTTTGCAGCTGAAACCTTGGTTTCTGTACTTCCTGCCTGATGACCCAATCTTGAAAGAACTTCTGGATATTCTTCCAGATGATTGCCTGAACTTTGATACTCCAGAATATCGCGTTCAAACTTCAGCTTTTTCGTTGCGCCGTCCCGAAGGGCGGGATGAAATGCTTCCGATCCCAACTAAGTTCCCGTCGTCATCTCCACAATTTCCAAGCAGCCTTTTATCGCTCACCTGATAGATCAAATATACAGCGAAAAATGAAAAACGCAAGTGATTTCCAGTCGTTTATATCCACTATGAATTAACTGTGGTTATCAACAATTGTTAATAAGGTCGTTTTGTCTTTATCTGTACTTTTGGAGTTATGAAAGTCTGGCTTTAAAATCTTCGTACTTAAACCTGCGGATGATCTTAAGTTTGTCCTCTTTTGTCCAAATGGCAATTGCCGGATGATTTACACCGTTAAACATGGTGGTTTTTACCATCGTGTAATGAATCATATCGAGAAAAACGATTTGATCGCCAATTTGCAGCTCGCGTCCAAAATCGTAAGCTTCCATAAAGTCTCCGGCCAGGCAGCTTCCTCCTCCCAAACGGTACAGGTGATTGCTTTCTTTAGATGGATCTTGTGCTCCAATTATTTTTGGGCGATAGGGCATTTCAAGCGTGTCGGGCATGTGTGCCGTAAACGAAACATCCAGAATCGCTGTTTTAACGCCCTGGTGTTCCACGATATCCTGAACGGTTGAAACCAAAACGCCCGTTTCCCATGCAATGGCACTTCCGGGTTCCAGGATCACTTTTACATTGTATTTTTTTCTGAATGCTTTGAGTAACTGAATTAAATGTTGGTGGTCGTAACCTCTGCGGGTCATTAAATGGCCGCCACCCATGTTTACCCATTTTACCTGGTGCAGGTATTTGCCGTATTTGTTTTCCAGGTTCTCCAGTACTTTTTCAAGACTGTACGAATCTGATTCGCACAATACATGAAAATGAATGCCTTCAACACCTTCAGGCAATTCATCGGGCATTTCATCGCTGCCAACGCCCAAACGCGATCCGGGAGCACTTGGATTGTAAAGATCAGTGCCAACATCAGAATACTCGGGATTTACACGAATTCCACAGGAGATTTTATGACCGGCAGATTGTGTGCGTTGGTAATATTTCTCAAACTGCTTAACTGAATTAAAAACAATGTGGCTGCTATAACTCATCAGTTCGTCAAATTCATGATCGAGGTACACCGGAGCATAAAGATGTGCGCGGGTTTTCATTTCCTCGAAACACAAACGCGCTTCGTACAAGGAGCTGGCTGTTGCGCCTTTTAAATATTCGCGCACAAAGGGGAAGGCGCTCCACATGGCAAACCCTTTAAACGCGAGGATAATCTCAATTCCGGCTTCCTGCTGAACGCTGTTGATCAGCTCCAGGTTATTTCGAAGCAATTTTTCATCGAGTACAAACGCTGGCGATGGTATTTCTTTATAATTCAAAGTCTGAAATTTTAGCGGTTAAATAAAAAGCCCCAAGTTATTAACCCGGGGCTCGAAGATATTGTTTTGTTACACTTCAAGATCGCCATTAATCTCTTCGTTCCATGGTAGGCCATGTTCTCCGATCTTCTCCATAAACGGATCCGGATCGAATTCCTCAACGTTAAATACGCCTTTGCCTTGCCATTTTCCGGTAAGCACCATCATGGCACCCAGCATTGCAGGAACGCCGGTAGTGTACGAAACACCCTGGGTGCCGGTTTCTTCAAATGCTTTTTGGTGACTGCAGTTGTTCCAAACGTAGTAGGTTTTTTCTTCGCCGTCTTTTACTCCTTTAATGCGGCATCCAATCGATGTTTCACCGGTGTAGTTATCGCCCAAATCTCCAGGATTTGGTAGCACCTCTTTCAGGAACTCCAACGGAATAATGTCAACACCTTTATATTTTACCGGATCAATGCGGCTCATTCCAATATTTTCAATCACACGCAGGTGAGTCAGGTATTCCTGGCCGAAAGTCATCCAGAAACGGGCACGTTTCAAACTTGGGAAGTTTTTAGTCAACGATTCCAGCTCTTCGTGGTAAAGAACGTATGAGTTTCTGGCACCGATATTCGGGTAATTCAAGGCCTGTTTAATCTCAAAAGGTTTGGTTTCCACCCACTGGCCATTTTCCCAGTAACGTCCGTTTTGTGTGATTTCGCGAATGTTAATTTCAGGATTAAAGTTGGTAGCAAAAGCTTTTCCATGGTCGCCGCCGTTGCAATCTACAATGTCAAGGTAGTGCATTTCATCAAAATGATGTTTGGCTGCATATGCTGTGTATATACTGGTTACACCCGGATCGAATCCGCAACCCAGCACAGCCATAATGCCTTTTTCTTTAAAACGATCGTGGTAAGCCCACTGCCAGCTGTATTCAAATTTAGCTTCGTCTTTAGGCTCGTAATTGGCAGTATCAAGGTAGTTTACACCGGTTTCCAAACAGGCATCCATAATCGGAAGATCCTGGTAAGGAAGTGCAAC